>NZ_JBHVRT010000052.1:0-17091 GCF_042885555.1 Kitasatospora sp. NPDC058048
GGCCCCGACTCGAACGAGTCGGGGCCACCGCCGTCTCTGGGGAACGTCACCGCCGTCGGCCGCCGCCCGCCAGCAGGACCGGGACGAACGCCCGGACCGCGCAGACCACCATAAGGACCAGGACCAGGACGACGGCCAGTGCGAGCCAGCCGGCCACCTGCGCGGTGAACAGCAGGACACCCAGGGCGGGGTGCCGGGCGGGCGCCGGCGAGGGGAACGCGGGGATGTAGCCGGTCACGGGTCTTCCCTTCGGTCAGCAGGCCGAGGCCCGGGTCACGCCAGCGAGGCCCGGGTGGCTTCCAGCTTGGCGATTGTGGGGACGTGCTCCGGGGTACTCGGGTTGAGTCGCACCCAGGTGTTGCCGTCGCCTGCGGCGATCCACCAGGAACCGCCGAGCAGCACAGCGCCGACCCCGGGGAGCTGCCGGGCGGCCCCCTCCCGGACCCTGGCCTGCATCTCCGAGTCCGACAGCGAGTCCGGCAAGTACGCGGCCAGCGGGGAGGCGGCCGGAGCAGGGTCCGGGGCCGGGGCGGCGGCGGGCGCGGTCGGAGCCGCGGCCCCGGGGCCCGCAGGCGCCGGAAGCCGCGGCGCCCGGACCGGAGCCGGCATCTGGCCGGGCCCCGGCTTGGGGCGCGGCTGGTAGTACGGCGCCGGGTGGTTCGCGGGAGCGGTCATCACCGGGTCGGTGCCGGACCACATCACGAACCCGTCGTCCGTGGTCCACTGTTGAGATTCGATGTACGGCTGGTGGTGGGCGCCGTTCTCCAGGCACTCGACAGGGAATTTCACCCTGCCGGTGACCTTGGCCAGGGCGTCGGCCCACTCGATGAGCGCCATCTCGCGCTGAGTCTCGCCGGGCTCAACGAACACGCGCACCCACGCGACGTAGAGGCCGAGGAGCTCGTTCCGGCCGCCCTTGTGTCGATACCAGCACCGCGGGATTCGCGATTCGAGCTGCAGGTGGTCGTACTCCTCCACCACCCACTCCACCCAGGGCCGCATCCTCTCCAGCAGCTGCCGTCGTTCGGCCGGCTCCATCGCGGAGAGCACCCACCGGCAGTCCTGGCGGCTGTCCAGCAGCTCCGCGGCGGCGGCGAGTTCCGTTGTCATCAGGCGTTCTCCAGGGTCTTGGTCGAGGGGGCGGTGGGGTTGGCCAGCCCGAGCAGGTGCCGGTCCGCTTCCGCATTGCGGAGGAGAACCCGCATCGGCGGCAGGTTGTCGTACTGGATAAGGGCCTGGCCGCGCTGCAATTCGCGAATCTGGTAAGGGGCGATCAACGGAATTTCGTGATCGCTGACCGTCGAGGACCCGCGGCCGTCCGAACCGGTGGTGTGGGACGTTCGTTGCGTCACCGTCTCGCCGTAGCCCTTGGAGAAGTAGTCCAACGTCACATCATCCGCCAGGCCGGGGAGAAGAATCCGCGTCTTGCACTGCGAGACAATGGTACGGGCATCGTCCTGTCCATACATGGAAATCAGCTGTGAGAAGTCATGGAAAATCGCGAGCAGCTGAACACCCATCCCTCGGCCGGTCGATGCGACCTTGGCCAGATCCGGGAAACGGAAAACATTCCCGGCCTCATCCAGGTCCAGCAGGAGCCGACGCGCCAGCGGCTTGGGAGCCGCCGGAGTGCGGCGCCAGCGGAACAGCCAATGGCGCTTGCCGCCGTTGTCCTGCCAGTTGACATTGATTCGTTCGTACTCGCGTTCCACCGCGTACATGAGGCTCGCCAGGAGCGCGGTGCACACGGGGCTGAGTGCTTTCGATTCGGAGGGAGGGGACACGACGAAGATGGTCCCGGAGTCCCGCAGAATATCCTCCATCGTGAAATCGGAGGTGGTGGCGGACTCGCGGATGACGGGGTTCAAATAGGGGTCGATAATGAGGTTGGCCGTAAACATCACCGACCCGATGCCGTCCGCGTGCAAGTTGGCCCACACACCCGTGTACTGACGCAGGAACGTCTGTGCGCCGTGCTTCTGGAGAATCTGCCGAACGTCACCCTCCGCGGATTTTCCGCGCTGCACGAAGTCCACCAGGGCATCGATTCCGCGGCCCGACTTGTTCGCGGCCAGCAGCAGCGGCCCGACGAACTGCCTGGCTTGCATCATCCACGGCCGCGACGACGGATCATCCATGCCGGCCGCCTCACACAGCCAGCGCGCCATCCGGGCCGCTGCCGCCTCATCGGTGGCGTAGGCCACCGGCGACCAGCGGCTAGTCCTGCACCCCGGCAGGCCGGTGGGGGCGAAGACGTGGACCGGGCCGACCGCTTCGCGCGCCTTGAGCATGTAGAGAATATCGGGGCCCTTGGCCGCCGAGACCATCGCCGGCCCCTGCCACTCCAGGGCGTTGGGCACCACCAAGCTGACGGTTTTGCCGCTGCCGTTCGGGCCGAAACCGATCGCCGACATGCAGTCGGCACCGGCGAGCAGGCGGCGGGTGCGCTTGCTGAAACCCGCTGTCAGCCGCCACAACCTCCTCGCCGGGTCGGTGGGGACGACCATGCGCCGTTCCTGGTCGCGCCGGGCCCACTGTGCACCGCGAGCGCGCCGCCGGCTGCGGCGGGCCATCAGCACCCAGGCCGGCAGCACCAGGACGACGCCGAGGAAGAGCACGGTGAGCACCCAGTACAGCCAGGCCGGGCCGAGCTCGCCGCCGCCGGCGCCCTCGGCCCAGGCCCCGGCCGCGTCCCCTCGGTTGATGAACAGGTGGCCGGCGAAGGGGAGTCCGCGCCGCGCGGTGTCCCCGTGCCAGCCGTGCCCGGACAGCAGGGCCGTCAGGGCGGCGGCGAGCCACAGCGTCCAGGACACCACCGCGGCGGCGACCCCCACGGCGACGACGACGTACACCGGCTCACCGCCGCCACCGCCGGCCCCGGGCTGCTGCTGGTCGGAGAACATCAGGCGTACACCCCGTCCGAGGAGTCCGCCCAGGCGTCCGCGGCCGGCGAAGCCGAGTCGTCGGCCACCCCGATGCCGCCGTCCTTGGCGAGGTTCACCGCAGCGTCGGCCGAGGCCTCGGGGTCGGTGTTGGTGAATCCGGCTTCGATGCTGCTGCGGACGTGCTGGACAACGAACGACCGGTCCGGCATTTTCCACAGACCCTGTCCGCGCCGCAGGCCGGTCAGCCAGAGGGATTCGGCATCGGTGACCCCGAAAAGCTTTTTGCAAAGCTCGATTTGGTCTGCCTTCTGTCGGTAGAAAATGACCATTCCCGCGTCCGCCAGGAGGCTGGACGCCACGCGGTCGAGCTCGCTGCCGGCCCCGCCCGCCGTCATAATGTCACCGGGCTTGTGGAATACCAGACCGTTGGACACCTTGTACTGCCGAGCGAGTTTGAACATGGTCTGATACCAGCGCAGGGTGCCATGATTCATGTCGGCCCACGCTTCATCGCTGATATTGTAACGGGGCATCAGATGCTTTGTCATGGCGGACTGCAGCCAGGCGGACGCGCAAATGCGGACCAGCGGTAGCGCGTCGCGCCGCTCCGCAAAGACCGACGACAGGTTCACCACCAGGAATTTCGATTTCGGATCGACGTCCACAGTGGTCGGTCCGTCAAACATTCCGCGCAGATCGCCGTCCACCAGACGCTGAAACGCCATGATCAGATCGGCAGTCTTCTCGCGCAATTCGGCGGCGCTCAGCGGCAGGTCCGACAGAGCCGACTGCGGCGGGTGCTGCATCGCCTCCACGACCTCCGGCAGGGTGGGCACCCGCGGTCGGTCGGCGGGCCGGGCCGCCAGAGTCCTGGTGCCGTCCGCGGACACCACCCGCTCGGTGTGACCGCCGGTCAGAGTGGCGACCGCGATACGGCACAGCGTTCGCTCGGACTCGGTCAGGTCCCGCCGCAGGACGCCGGCCGCAAGAGACTGCAGCATGTTCAGCTGCCGTACCTGCGCGTCGGCCGGGGACTCCTCCCCGCCACCCATGTCAAAAGGATTCAACCTGTCAGTTCGGCCCGGGCCAATAAAAATCGGCTCATGTCCGAGATAGCCCGCCAGCTCGTTGTACTCGCTCTTGACGTCCGTTGCGAATGTGCCCCGCCCGAATTCATAGGCCCTGGCGATTCGGGTTTTCACTTCGGTACTCTTGGCCGTGCCGATTTCCCCGAATGTAATCCAGTTAGGGTTGGTCAAAAGCCCCGCGTTATACCATTCCCACGGGTCGAAACAAAACGAGCCGCCGCCCAGCACGTTGGCGCCCACGAGCGGCCCCAGGGGCCCCACGCCCGCATCCGCCTGCCACGGGTACAGGGACTGCAGCAGGGTGGTGGCCTCCCGGTGCGGTGCGAGGCGGAGCTGACGCAGGGTCCGGCCGGCCATCGGCCGGGCCAGTCCCTGCCCGAGCAGAGCCAGGCCCCGCCGCGGCGCGGACACGGGCGCGGCCGCCCCACGGAGGGCCGCGCGCTTCCTGGGGGTGGGGGTAGGAGCGGCCACGGCCACGGTGGGCGTGGTGCTGTCGTCCTTGGCGCGTCGGAACATGCTGTGTCTCCCCGAAGTGTCGGTGGTGGCTTGTCCGGTCGGATACGGCGCCGGCCCCACTCCGGTGGGGCCGGCACCGAAAGCGGCCGGAGGTCAGTCGGTGATCAAGCCGAACCGCAGCCCGCGGGCAAACGGCAACGTCGCCGGAAATGCCGTGTCCTGCTCGCCGTAGAGGCGGCGGAGCTTGAGCGCGGCCGCGCGGGTCTCGACCTCCGCGCATGCCTGATCGAGGAGTTCGGGCGTCGGTGCCGAAATCCGGATCAGACCCAAGAAGTTGTACAGGGCGTGACCATCGGCAATGGCCGTGTCCTGAGCGGCAATTGACTGGGTTTCCCGCACATCCCGCGCCGAGGTCCGGAATCCGGTCTTTTCCTTCGTCGCCATGTTGGCGCCCTTGGCGGCGTCGGACTTGGCGATTTCGTCCGCGGCCTTGCGGGGGTTGAGCGGTTCCATGGTGATGGACAGGGTGCGCTCACAGTTGGTCTGCAGAATGAGCTGTTCCAGGAATGTGCCGGGAACAGCTTTCCGGGGCCACTCGGAAATCCAGTAGACGGCGTGATAGGTGTCGTCCGTCCGGTACTCCGCCCAGTGTTCGTCTGCCGCCATCGGCCCGGCCTCGGCCGGCGTGGCGCCGCCGGAGTCGTCCGTGATGGGACCGCGGGCATCCAGCCCCCACCGGGCGCCCGGGTTGTACGCGCACCGGATCAGCTTGCCGATGGCCCGCGCCGGCAGGGCCCCCTCCACCACCACGCCTGCGGCCGTCAGTGCGTCCTCGATGCTCGCGCACCGCTGCAGCAAATGCGCGCACGCCCCGGTGTCGCCGCCGCCCAGGGTGCGGATCTGCCGCCGAGCGCGCCGCGGGTCCAGCATCACCGCGATGTAGTTTTCGTGGGTGCGGCTGGTCGGGCGCGCTTCGTCAAGGAGCGTTTCGTAGTTCGCGGCGGTGGCCGCCGAGCCCTGCAAGCCCTTGGCCGCCCACTCCCGGCTCAGGGAGTCGCCGCTGTCGGGCACGGTGGAGTTCAGGAGCTGCAGCCGCGTGATGCCGCCGCCGGCGTAGGCGATCGAGTCGAGCGTTTCACCCCACGCGGCCAGCCGACCGTCCTGCTCCGAGGTGGTCAACAGTTTGAAGGCGAGGCCGCGAGTCTGGATCACCGCGATGTAGCGGTTCCGCTTGCTGTCCTTGATCACGCCGATGTTGCCGACCGCGGTAGGTGCCGTCAGCACCTGCATGCCCGCCAGGTCGCCGGGCAGTTCCATCTGTTCCACTCCCTTTTCGTGGGTCTGCGGGGCGAGCTGTGCGGCCGGCCCTCCCCTGAACTGGTGCCACCCGAGCGCGCGCCGGACGAGGAACAGGACGACGATCGGCGCCCACTCGGCCGCGGTGCGGTCGGCGATCGGCACCCACACCGCGGCCACCGTGGCCACGACGAGGGCGACGCCGAGCAGCGTGCCCCCGACGCCGTACGCCAGCAGGCGAACCAGGATGAAGGCCGCCACGAACAGGGCGACCAGGTTGCCCATGGTCAGACCGAGCACGATGCCGTCAGTTTGCCGCGGGCCGAAGACGTACATCTGGCGCTGTTGTTGCTGAGTCACTGCGGCCTCCCGGTGGTCGGGGTGCGGGGCGGGATCGTGTGCACGGCCGGGGCCGGGCGGACCGGCGCCGTCAGCGCGTACCGGCCCGGGCCGGCCTGCTGGCGGGCCGTGGCGGTGGCGGTTGCGGAGTTCGCACCGCCGCCGGTCCTGGTGTTCGGTGGCGGCGTGGTCCCGCCACCGTTTCCGTTCGGGGGCAGCCCCGGCGTCCTTCCTCCGCCCCCGGTTCCACCCGTGCCGCCGCCGGTGCCGCCACCGGTGCCGCCGCCGGTGCCGCCCGTGCCGGGCGGCAGCGCGGCCCGGTTGGGGCTGCCGGTCAGCTGACCGGGGATCACCCGGGAGCCCAGCGCCGGGGCGTCTCCACTCCCGCCTCCCGCAAGCGGGCCCGCGGGGCCGGGCCCGCTGCGGCCGGCCTGCATCATCGGCCGGTTCGCCCCGGCCTGCATGGCCGCCAGGCCCGCGCTGAAATTCGAGCCACCGGCGCCGGCGGTCGCCGCCGCGGCCTGGCCCGCCGCGGACGGAGTGCGGGTCCTCCCCCCGGCCATGAAGCCACCGAACTTCGCGGCGGCGCCGGTCAGCGCCATGACCCCGGCCGCCATGCCGGCGACACCGCCGAAACCGGCCTGCCGCATCCCGCTGGTGCCGGTCGACTGCGTGGCGCCCCCGATGACACCGATCATCTGCATAACGACGTACGGCGCAAAAGCAGCCACAATGTAGAGGCCGAGAGCAAGGACAAGCCCCGCCGCGGAGTTGACGCCCTTAAGGGCGTTGCTCGCCAGTTTCAGCACGATCACGACGACGGGTTTGGCGAGCACCACGACGATTAGCGTGTCAATGAGTCGCTGTTCCCATTGGCGGCTCTTTTTCCAGATGGACCCGGAAACCGCCAGCGGCCAGAACGCGATGCAAATGTCAATCGCCATCCGGCGAATGATCATTTCGCACCAGACAACGCCCAAGCAGATGATGATCACCAAGCCCATCAGGATGATGATGAACGAGGGCAGCAGGATCACTGACGGGTCGTCTGCACGGCTCGCCGACTGGTTGAGCAGGTGCGCAACGGCCTTGAGGGAGTCGGTGATACTTGCCCAGCCGTCGGTGCCGAGAGCCACGTCACACGCGTAGTCAACAAAGGCGTTGACCATCATGACCACGGACCCGACGAGCCCGCAGGAGACCCCGGCGGTCACCACTTTGGTGAGTGTCCGGCCGACTTCGCCGCCGTCCCGAGTGAGCGCGGCGAGGATGGCCGAGCAAAGAAGGGCGATGAGCGCGAACATCGCACCGATCGACCTTGTCGCTTCGAATGTCTCGGAAAACCAGGCTGCTTTGAGATCCGGCGTGCCCGATGTCTGGATCGAATCGCCAACCGCACTGGAGACCCAGTTCACGCCGTCCACGATGGCGCCGGTAATGTCGTCAAGGACGCCTTGCTTGACTTTCTGAATCTCGCCGTTGGCTCCGTATCCGATGGCCTTGCCCGTGCATTCGAGCGGGTGCATGGCCGCCTCGGTCAGCGACGTGCACAGGTCGGGCGGCTTGGGGTCGGCGGACACGGGCACCGTGGTGACGGCCAGCACCGCGGCCGTCACCGCCCCCGTGACGCCCAGTCGTTGCGTCCACCGGCTACGGGACGACATAGCCCGGCACCGTCCCCTCGGTCAGCGCGCGCCGAAAATTGGAGCTCACGTCGTAGAGCGAGCTGTTGTCGACCGGCAGCCAACCTGTGCTCGGCGCGTAGTAGTTGGTCGAGATGGGGCCTGTGGTGGATACCGCGGCGAAGTCGGTGAGCTTCCAGTCGCCGCCGCTCCACGCCAGTTTCACGGTGGCGCGGCCGTAGCCGCCCGCGGCGGTGGCGGTGGAGGAGGCCACGTACGTGATGGCGTACACCTGCACCGTCGCGGTGTCACCCGGCTCCCCCGTGCCGTCGAGCTGCAGGGAGATCGGAACGCTTGCCAGGCCGATCGGTGTCTTGGTGCCCTGGTCGGCCCTCAACTGGTCGTAGGTCGCGCTTGAGGTCGAGCGTTCGAGCTGCTGCTGGAGGGCGGCCGCCGAGGCCGGCGCCGCGATGGCGGAGACGATCCCCGCTCGCCCTTCCGGGGTCAGCACCCGGGGCGATCCGAGCGCGGCCGAGTAGTTCGCGGCCGCGCTCAGCGCACCGGACTTGCTGTGCGGATAGCCCACCGGAACCCCGGAGACGACCCGGGCAGGGCCGATGCCGGAGGCGGGGGTGGCGCCGGTGCCCGTGCCGTTCGGCGTCGAGGCCGGCGGCGCCGGAACCGGCGAGGTCTTCGCCGACTCCGAGGACGTGGTGGAGTGCCCGAGCGCGATGCCGCCGCCGAACAGCGCGACGGCCAGCACGGTGCCCATGATCAGCCGGGCTCGTTTCTGGTCAAGTTCCATGCCTGGCCCCCTAGTTGTCAGCTGATCGTGGCGCCGAGGTTGAACGCCCAGTTCACCAGCGAGGCGCCGCCGCCGACGACGATCGTTGCCGCGAGCGAGCCGAGCATGCCGGTCCTGCCCGCAGTCGTCGCGTGGTGATTTCCGAAATATTTGCCCAACCCAAACGAAATCGCCCCCAGCAGGAGGCCGGCGATCCCGGCGAGCAGGCCGTAGTACATGAGGGCGCCGATCAGCGACGTGAACGCCCCCGCTCCCGGCGCGTTCTTGTCCGGCGCGATGTTCGGCAGGACGCCGCCACCAGCGGGCGGCGACGGGTCCGCCAGGACGACGACGTGGTGAGCGAGGTCGAGCAACTGTGACACGGTGGTTCTCCCCTACTTCGTTGCGTGGAGCGCGGCCACGGTGGCCGCGCCGAGTGTGAGGTAAGCCGTGCGGGTGGCGGGCTCCAGGGCCGCGGTGTCGATCGGCTGGCCGGCCGCCAGGTGCCGGTCCCACGGGATCGTCACGGCGCCGCCGGCCTCGGCCGCGAAGTGCTCGCGCAGGACTTCGGCGGGCACCCCGGGGTCATCGGCGTGAACCGCGGTGATGGCGACCAGAGCCCGGCGGGCGAGCCGGCCGTAGCCCTGGCGGCGCATCCACGCCAGGGCGTCGACCGCCCGCGTGGCCGACTCCGCCGCGGTGGTGGTGGTGAGCACCACCAGGTCCGCGAGCGACAGGACGCCGGCCATCAGCGGGTCCGACAGTCCGGCGGGGGTGTCGGTCACCATGATGCCGAAACTGCGCGGCATCACATGTTCGGCCAGCCAGCGGTACCCGTCCGCGCCGAGGACGTACTGAGCGTCCGGGCGGTGCTCGGACGGGACCACGGCGAGTCCAGAGGGGCGGCGGTAGGCCGGCGGGGGCGGCGAGTTGTGGGTGGCGTAGGTCTGGTGGTTGGCCAGCAGCTCTATCACGCTGGCCTCTCGCCCGCCTGCCCGGGTGGCGAGGCTTCCGTGCAGCGGCACGGCGTCGAGCGCCACCACCGGCTCGCGGTGCCGATCGGCGGCCAGGACGTCGCCCAGGCCCAGTGCCACGCTGGTCCGCCCGGTGCCGCCCTTGAGGGAGACGACCGCGATCCGTAGGTGAGGCCCCGGCAGGTCGACCGCCAGCCGCTTGTGCAGGATGTTGTCCCGTACGCGGTCGGCGACGGTCGGTAGCGCCAGCCGGGCCGGGGCCGCGGCGACCGGTTCCGGGCGCCGACGACGCAGCAGCCCCCGCCGACGAGGCCGGAGTTCCACGAGCGATTCGGGCTCCGCCACCGGGGCGGAGGCCTCGGCCGACGGCGCCGCCTCGACCGGACCAGCGGCGGGCGCGGTCGGCGGCGCGGCCGCAACGTCCCGGGGTAGCACTCTGCCCAGGACCAGGGTCTGCGGCTGTTCTGCAACGGCCGGTGCTGCAGCGGCCGGAGCACTCGCCCCCGCCGCGACAGTCGGCGTCGGGTGGTCGTTGGCCGCCAGGAGCTCGCCCGCGGTCGCCGCCGCAGGCGAGGGCCCGGCAGCAGGCGAATCGGTCCCGATGGCCGGAAACCGCTTGTGCTCAAGGGCAGATGGATGTGATGGTTCCGGTACTGTGCGCCCCTTGCGCGCCGCGCGAGCCCCCTTGTGTGCCCTGTCCGATTCGGCCTCCCCGGCGGCCCCGGCTACAAGCAGGCCCCTCAGGCTTACCGGTCGATCTCGGTCGATCTCGTCAGTCTCGGTCACGCGTCACCCCCCAGTGCGCTAGATCCGTTCATCAGCATTCTACCCTTTTTCTCGGTATCGAGGGCTGTTTTAGAGTAGCGTACTGACTACCCGCGGTGCATCCGTGATCAACGGATTGTCGCGAATCGGGACACTCTCCCAAGGGCCGGAGAACCATGGAGGACAGAGTGGTGACGTTGCGTGCGGTACAAACGGGCGGTGGACACGGACAAATTGACGCCACCGCGGAGGGGCCGGCCCCGCCGCGGTGACTCCCCCGCGGACGGGCTGGACCCCGCGGGACCGGTGCTGACCAGCGAAATGGCAGCCGATCGGCTCGCGCTCAACGTGCGCACCGTCACGAAGCGGGCGCGCTCCGGCGAGCTGCCGGGGATCAAGTTGGGCGGGGACTGGAGGTTCGGCACCGCCGCGCTGGACGCCGCGGTGCAGGGCCGGGCCTGGCGGGATCTTCCGTTCGACGACGAGGTGTTGACGACCAAGGAGGTCGCAGCGTTGCTGGGCATCGGGCCCGACAAGGTGGGCCGGCTCGCCCGCCGCGGCGAGCTGCCTCACTGGGGCGACGGCCGGTGTCGCCGCTTCTCGCGCGCCGCGATCCTGCGCATGCTGAGCGGCACGGGCAGCGTGCCGGACCGCGAGACACCAGTCCCTACCAAGGAGGACAGCGAATGAGGGTCCGCTACCCCGTCGCCCTGGCCGTCGCCGCCGCGGCGCTGGTCGGATGCAGCACCCAGGAGAAGACGCCGAGTCCGGTCCCGCCCGCGGCGGTGGCGGCCGACCAGGCCGGCCCGAGCGGGCCCGGCGCGACCCCGGCGGCGCCGGCCACGGCGAGCTCGGCGACCTCCGGCGAGCCCGAGGCCGGCACCGGCGGCGCGTCGACCACCACCAGCTCGGCGACGACCGCCAGTTCACCGGGCCCCGTTGCGACAGGCGCTCCCTCGGCCGCCCCGTCGGCTTCCGGGGCACCGCCGGCTGCGGCCGGCGGCGGCGAGGACGGCGGCCCGGTCGACGTCGCCGCCCGCTTCACCGTCGCGTTCTACTCCTACGACTGGCAGACCCCGGTCACGCTCGACCCCGTGGAGCGGGCCCGCCCGTTCACGACGGAGGCCTACCTGCAGGGGCTCCGCCCCACGCAGACGACGTTTGCAGCCCGCATGACCGCAGCTCAGGAAGTCAGCGTGGCCACCGTCCGCACCGCGGCGGTGGACGCCGACGCCCCGCCCGCCACCGACAGCGATGCGTTCGTTTCGGTGGCGTGGCTCCAGCACCTGACGGACCACGGCACACCGACCGACAACCGGCAGTCGTGGAGTCTCCACCTTCTACGGGTGGCCGGTGTGTGGCGGGTGGACGCGGTGCTGGCGAAGGGCTGAGCACACCACACAGAAGGGGGAGCAGGTGAAGAAGGGATTTGTCATGGCGGCCGCCGGCGTGGTGGCGCTGCCCGTGATCCTGATCATCGGCGGCAGCGGCCACGCCGAGAGCGGTAAGTACTGTTCGGTGGCCACCGTCGGGGACCAGGGCGGCGGTGCACCCGCCGGACCCGTCACCGCGGCCGCGGCCGGCGTCCAGCTGGACGCCGAGCAGACCGGGAACGCCGTCACCATCGCGAAGGTGACGAAGGAGAAGGGACTGCCGACGAGGGCGGCCGCCATCGCGCTGATGACCGCGATGCAGGAGAGCAGTCTGCGAAGGCTGCCGCCCAGCCCCGGCCACGACGCGGCCGGGCTGTTCCAACAGCGGTCCGTGGTGGGCTGGGGCACCGCGGACCAAGTGCTGGACCCCATTTACAGCACCACGGCTTTTCTCTACGGCGTACCTGACAGGCACATTCCCGGCCTGACGTGGGTTCAGGGCTGGGAGCGGATGGACATGGCGGACGCCGCCGAGACCGTCCAGGTCAGCGGGGTGGGGTACCAATACAAGAAGTGGGAGAAGTTCGGCGAGAGCTTGGCCCAGGCGCTGACCGGAGGCGACACCAATCAGGCGGTGAAGTGCTCCGACGAAACGCCGCCGGCGCTCGCCGGGCCCGCGGTGAACAACGTCATCAACCGGGCCATGTCTCAGTTGGGCGTCCCGTACGTGTGGGGCGGCGGTACGCCGAGCGGGCCCGGTGTGGGCTTCTGCGATTCGAACGGCTGGCTCAACGGGGCGTGCTTCGCGGGCACCCACGCCGGATGGGACTGCAGCAGCCTGGTGCAGTATGCATGGTGGCCGTACGTCCACCTCCCCCGCGTGACCACTGATCAGTACGAGGCCGGGCAGCACGTTCCGACGTCCGCCACGATGCCCGGCGATCTGGTGTTCTGGGCGAACGGGCCCCAGGGTATATACCACGTGGCGATGGTGCTGCAGAACGACGCCGGGAAACTCAAGATCGCGGAAGCGCCAAGGACAGGGCTCAACGTCCGGGTGCGCGACCTGTCGCTGTCCGAGTCCTACCTGATGAGCACCGCCGTACGGCTCGCCGTCCCGGACACGCCGGGAAGCGGGGCAGCCGGCGGAACCCCCACACCAGCCAAGGCACCCTAGCAGAACGGCGACGGCGGGCCCGGAGAGATCACCTCTCCGGGGCCCGCCGTCGCCGTTGTCCGGGGTCAGGCCGTCCGCGCCGCCGCCCAGTAGTCCGCGAAGAACACATCCGTTGCCGTGTTCAACACCCCGAGCCGAGCGGTCCACTCATCACCGGCCCCCGCCGTCGCGGCCGCCCTGGCGATTTCCACCCGCGGAGCCCTCAGCCAGTCCAGCAGGTGACGCCGGCCAGCAGCAGCCCCAGGCAGAAGCCCCCGAAGGCTCACCGGCCGCATGTCGTCGTCCACCTCGCCAGGTGCCATCAGCCGAGCACTCCCAGCGCGACCGCGAGCATCACCAGGTCCTCGGCCGGCTGTCGAGGCGCCGGGATCGGCAGCCGCTCCGGGCTTGACAACTGCCCGACCGCGATCAGCCGCCGGCCCACCTTCCCCGCCGGCGTCGGCTCCGCCAGCAGCACGCACCGGCGCCCCGAAGGGGTCATCTGCTCTACCCTGACCATTGATCCTCCCTAAAGGATCAAGCCCGGCCACCGTCTGCGCGGTGAGCAGGGCAACCCGTGAGGGGTCGGGCTGTGGAGGCCCGGCCCCTCTCTGCATTCGTCACCCTAACTTCCCAAGTCTTGAACTTCAAGACTTGGGAAGTTAGGGTGTTTCGGGGATCGGGAGTCGTGTTGTTGGCAGTATCCCGAGCATCAAGAGTCTCGGGGTCGGTACATTCTGCTGGTAAGGCACGGCGGAAGCCGGGCCAACGTGCTGGACGCCACAACTTCAAGAGTCTTGAAGTTGGGAAGGATCAAGACCATGAATCATCAAGAATTGCGCGAATGGATCGCGCTCCCGCGGCCCGAAGAGGGGCCGTTCATCGTCTCGGTGTGGGGCGGCAAGGGCGGCATCACCAAATCGACGTTGGCGTTCCTGCTCGCCTATGAGCTGGGGAAGATCGCACCTACGCTGTTGATCAACGCCGACGCCAAGCAGACGGATGGCGGGGTGACGGAGATGACGGCTAACCTCCGGGTGCCGGCCACCTTCGAGCTGACGGAGAGCGACGACCCGGCCGAGCTCCACGCCGTCCGGCGGCTCACGCAGTTCCGGTACGTGATCACCGACAACCAGCCGTTCCGCGACCGGGAGAAGTTGAAGGCCGCGGCAAAGGCCGACCTGGTGGTGGTGCCCATGCCGCCGCGGCGCTCTGACATGAAGTCAGTGCTTCGCAGCATCCGGGACGTGTTGCAGCCGGAGAGGGCGCCTTACCGGATCATCCTGTCCATGATCGAGCACAGTGCCAAGGGCAAGGCGAAGACGATGAAGGACACCCTTAACACCCTCAGCATGCCGGTGTACGACGGGTGGATTCGCAAGTACACGGCCCACGAGATGCTGAGCGGACTGCCCGTCACCCTGAGCGAAGAGGACAACGCCGACAAGGCCGCGGAAGACGTCTACATGTTCATTGACGCCACCCTGGCCCACCTCGGAGAGCCGTACAAGGCCGTCCGAAAGGAGGTGACGGCATGACCGTCGGCAACGAGCCCCGAGGATTCGGGGACCTGTTCAAGGACGCTGCCGAGGCCACCGCCGCCGGCGGCCCCAGCTCGCCGCCGGGAGGCCAGGGGAAGACGACCGTCCGGCCGAAGTACGCGCAGATCCGGCCCGACCAGTGGACCGGGTTGGACGAACTCGCCCGCACGCTGATGGACGCGCGGACGGTGATCGGCGGTCCGCGGATCACCGCCAACACGCTGATCCGCGTCGCGATCGATGCCCTGTTGGCCACTCGCGGCTCGCTGGTCGGCAATGAGGAGGAGGAGCTGCGACGCCGATACTTCCAGACTCTTGGAATCAAGGAGAACCCGAAGTAGGGACAGCAAGACTCTTGAAGTTGCCCGTCCCTACTGCCGCCAGTCGGCAGGGTGCAGGGCGATTGGCCTCGAATCTCCCGGAGTTCAGGACTCCAGAAGGTCGAGACACCGAAAGATCAAGACTCTTGAAGTGATGAATCTCCGGTCAGCCCCGGACATCGCCCGCAAAGCTCGCCAAGGGCTGACCGCACAGGAAAGGCAACTCCCTATGTACTTCCACGGTAAGGCCCCGGAGGGCCCCTCGCCGACCACCTTCGGAGACATGGCCGGAACCGACACCAGCCGGAGGCGCAACCGGTGAACGCCCTGATGAGCGCGGCCCAGTGGGCCAACGCGCACTCCGTGATCACCCTGCTGGTGGCCGTCGCCGCCTGCACGCTGATCGGGATCGGAACGCTCCGGCGCAGAACCGCCAAGACCGGCGGCCCCCGCCGGAAGTTCAGCGCCGGCACCTTGACGGCCATCCTGGCGTTCGTGGTGTGCACGTACGTCTCGCTGAACACGTCGTACCGGTTCACCGCCGACGGCCTGGACATCCACGGCCACGGCGAGCGCCTGTTGGCCTGTGCCGCCTACGAGTGCTTGATGGCCATGTGCGTGTTCGGCGCCCGTGAGCACATGTCAGGCGACGACAAGTCGCCGGGTTGGTACGGGTCGGCGGTATGGGTCCTGGCGGTGCTGTCGAGCGTCCCGGCCTGGCACGAGGGTGAGGGCTGGACCCCCGGCACGTTCGCCCGGATCGTGTTCGGATCGTTCGGCGCTGCCATCGCTGCCCACTCCGCCCTCGGCCTTGAGCTCCGCCACCGGTCCGGAGAAGGCTCACAGGCCCCCATGGCCCTGATCCTGCGGGATCTGCGCGAGCGCCTGATGGCCCGGATGGGGCTCACCGTTCGGGGCAAGACCGCCCAGCAGATCGCCCGTGACCGGGCCCTGACCCGGGCCGTTAAGTTCGCCGACGAGGAATCCCGGTTGGACGAGAACAAGCGTAAGGGCCGGAAGGGCAAGAAGCTTGCCGGGAAGATCGCCGATGCGCTGGACGCCGCCGGCGTCTACGAGGACCCCGAGTTGAAGGAGACCTACCGCCAGCGGGTTGCCATGCGCCAGCACGCGACCGGACTCCGGCAGGCCGACCTCCCGTCGCCGTGGGATCGGGAGGAGGAGCGGCAGGCCGGCACGGCCGCAGCGGCCTACCTGGCATTGCTGCAGAACCAGGCCGAGCAGGCCGAGAAGCAAGCCGAGCAAGCCGAGCAGGCCGCCGCAGCGGAAGCGGGTGCCCTTGACATTGCCGTGGGTGACAGCGGCCTTGTCGCCCTGCCGCGCCAGCGCGAGGAGCGCGCCGACGAGGCCGACCAGGAGCACGACGCCGAGGCCGCGGACTGCCTGACGGGGGGCCCGGACCCGGCCGAGCAGGCCCCCGGCAATGCCGGAGACAAGGCCGCAGCGGCGCAGGGCAGCGGGGGCAACCCTCGGGTGCACGCCAAGTTGCCGAAGGAGGAGCCGGAGGAGCCGGCCGACGAGCGGCAGGCTGAGCCCGAGCCGGAGGACGACGAGGAGCAGGCCGAAGCCAAGAAGATCCGGACTCTGGCAGTTCAAGAGTCCAAGAAGGCCGCAATTCAAGAGCTGTACCGCATCCACGTTGCCGCCGACGACGACCCCGCGATCTCCACGAACGCCGTGGCGAAGGAGTTGGAGGCATTGCTGCGGAGGTACACCGGCGAAGGTCTGGACTCTGCAGCCGCCCACCGAGCGGTGAGCGAGGTTCGGCCGGCCCAGCGGCCGCAGGCCACACCCGAGACCGAGACGGCTGACGCGCAGTTGGCCGGGGTATGAGGCACCGCCACCGGGGGGTGCGGCCCGTCGCACCCCCCACTATCCGAGGACACCGGCAAGGCCACGACCAGGGGGCATTATGACCACCAGCCAGGGCACCCAGCCCACCATTCCGGCAGCGCGGTCCGAGGCGCCGCCGCCCGCCTCGGCAATGCCGGGCAGCGGCCCGGCAGAGCTGACGGCCCGACTCCAAGCCGCCAAGGACCGCACCCAGCGGGCCCAGGTGTTCACCGAGGCGATCCGGCAGGCCAACGCGGCTGCGGACAAGGCGAGTCGAACGGCGGCCACTGCCACGGCAGCGCTTCGGCAGGCGGAGGCGGAGCAGGCGGAGGCGAACGGCGGCAGGGCCGCAGCGCTGCAGCTCGCCGAGCAGGCCCAGCAGACGGCCGCCGGCATTGCCGCCGAGGCCGCGGCCGAGCTGGAGGTGGTCCGCGGTCAGCTTGCCGAGGCCCGGCGGCAGAGCACCGAGCAGGCCGAGCGGGCCGCCATCGCTGAGCAGACCGTGGAGGGCATTGCCGCCGAGTTCGCCGAGTACCGTCGGCAGGCGGAGGCGGAGCAGGCGGAGGCGAACGGCGGCAGGGCCGCAGCGCTGCAGCTCGCCGAGCAGGCCCAGCAGACGGCCGCCGGCATTGCCGCCGAGG
>NZ_JBHVRT010000052.1:17187-67752 GCF_042885555.1 Kitasatospora sp. NPDC058048
GGCGGAGGCGAACGGCGGCAGGGCCGCAGCGCTGCAGCTCGCCGAGCAGGCCCAGCAGACGGCCGCCGGCATTGCCGCCGAGGCCGCGGCCGAGCTTGCCCAGGTCGAGCAGGGCCGTGCTGCTGCCGTCGAAGAGGGCAAGGCCCACCAGGCCGCGGCCGAGCAGGCCCACGCGGAGCTCGTTGCAGCCCGACGGCCGGTCGAGGCCGCAGTGGTCAGCGCCTTGAATACCCGGCTTGCCCAGATGCAGCACACGGCCAGCAAGCCGGTGCCGGTTGAGGAACTGGTGGACGCTCAGGCACCCCCGGCAAGGAAGCGGACCAGGACCACCGCGCCGGCGAAGCCGCCGACCGCCGCTGCCAAGAAGACGACCGCCAAGAAGACCGCCACGAAGCGGACCAGTACGCCGAGGAGCGGTCGAGCAGCTGAGTAAACCGGGAGAGGAGCTGGTGCATACCTCCGGTAACTGGATCAGCACTGAGGCTGACCCCGGCCAGGGGCTGGCCTCAGTGCTTTAGGTTGCGGAGGCTGGCGCTGCCACTGTCGCTGAGCACCAAGCCACCGCCGAGTAGACCCGGCAGGAGCGCGCCGAGCGCGCGACGGCGGTAGCAGCACGTCGCAGGTGAAACACGGATGGGGTGGGGATGCCGTCGCATCCCCACCCCATCCGTCAGCTTCTGATCAAACCTCAACCTCGAAGCTCTCGACCTCTTCCAGGAATGCGCCCCACGCCTCAGCAGAGAACAGCAGAGCCGGGCCCTCCGGATCCTTCGAATCACGAACCGCCCGCAGCCCGACGGACACAGTCGCCACTTCCACGCAATTGTTATTGTTGCCGGAATAGCTCGACTTGTGCCACGCCAAGCCGGCGGCTGATGCGGACTGAATAAACTTCACTGTTGCACCATTTCTGTCATTGCCATAGAAATCACACGACGGGATTCATCAACACCACACGCTGCCAAATTTAGCCGCCGGAAGAGTCGCGTATAGGTTTCCACATCGTCGGGCTCTTCGTAGTAGGCCGTGCTGGTGTTTGAATCCGTGTACACCACGTCAGACTCGCCCGGGTTCGGGAAACTCATGATGACAAACGGGCCGTACAGGCACGCGTTTATCGGGTCGTCTCCCCTGAGTACCTGCAGCTCAATATTGGGCTCCAGGCTCGCCGCGAGCAGGAATTCCAGCTGTGCATGCATCGTCTCTGCCGTCCCCACCCGCGTGCGCAGGACGGACTCCGCGACGACAACCCACAACTGCAGTGGAACCGCTCTGGCCAGCAGCTTTCGGCGCTCCGCGCGAACCTGAACCTGTGTTTGCACGTCGTCATCCGATGCGTCTGGCACCTGCAACCGAATCAGCGCCTCGGTGTACGCCGGCGTCTGCAGCAGGCCCGGGATCAGATTCGTCTCGACGTTGTAAATGTCCGAGGCATCCTGTTCGAGCGCGCCGTACGCCGCGTACGCGGAATCGACCCTGCTGCCGTAGCGGGTCCACCACCCCTTTTGGTTACCGACCTTCGCCAGCGCCTCCAGCTCGGTCCGCTTGCCCTCATCCGTGACGCCGTAGAGGTCCAGGAGGATTCGGAGATCGACCGACCTGATTCCTGACTGTGCGTTCTCCAGCCTGGTCATCTTCGAGCTGTTGCAACCCAATGCGGTGGCCGCGTCAGAGTGCTTGAGGCCGGCGGCCACCCGAAGTTCTCTCAAGGCGCGGGCAAGCCGTCTCTGACGAATCGTCGGGTTCGGGTTGATCGGCACAGGCTGCCTCCGCATGGCTGGTGAGGCCCAGTCTGCCCGGTACCGGACAGTGGGCACAACGAGCGTATGGAGTCTTCAGAGTAGGGACTTGACACCGTAGTGCATGCAGGGTGCAGAGTATGTACCGTCACAACGTCCTGTGACCAAGACCTCACGGCGTGCTGATCTTGATGGCACGTCAGATCCCTGATTTGCGCAGGGGGCTCTCATGTCGCATGTCCTGCACCATCGCGCCCGCTACCAACTCCACCTGTCTGCGGTCAAGACCGCCCGTCGCGGGGCCAGGGACCTCGCACAGGACTGGGGGCTCGACAATCCGTACGACCTGCTGCTGACCGTTTCCGAGTTGGTCGGCAACGCGGTGCAGCACGCGGGCACCCCGGACCGCGGGCAGGTCACCGTGGCCTACACGCTCAGCGCCAGGCGCCTCCGCGTCGAGGTCCGCGACCCGAGCGACGAGGCCCCCGTGCAGCACGAGGACCCGGCGGACCCCGAGCGCGAGCACGGCCGAGGTCTCGCAATCGTCGACGCCCTGACCCGCCGATGGGGCGTCGAACCCCAGGTCATCGGCAAGATCGTGTGGGTCGAGTTCTGCATCACCGACCTGCGCACGTCGCCGCCCCCACCCCGGGCCGGGCATCTCTCCGGACCGCCGGACCGGCGCGGCTGAGCCCCGTACTCAGCCCCGGTCCGGCCAACTGCGGCGCGTCCCCCTCGCGCCGCCGGCCGCCCCGTCGCCCGTGTCCACAACACCGCGACGGGGCGGCCCCCCAAACCGCCAGGAGCCCCCATGCTGCAGCTTTTACACCCGCTCCCCCCGGCCTCCCGGCCGGCCCCGCCGCTGTCCACCGTGGTGGACGGCCCGTACGAGTGCACCGTTGACGAGCACGGCACCCACCCCACCCCCACCCTGCTGAGCCGCACCCGCGCACAGACCAGCTGGCTCGCCGCGTGGTGGCTGCAGATCCAGGCCCGGCAACTGGCGGCCCAACTGCCGCCCGCACTGGCCGCGCCGGTCCTGACCTGGCTGGCCGACGAGGACGAGCAGGACCACGTCCGCCGCCTGCTCGCCGTCCACGAGCCCTACACCCTGACCGTGACCGGCGTCGGCGCCGAACACCGGCTGGCCGTGACGCTCTGGCAGCCCCGCGGCGAGGTCACCGTGGAGGTGCAGCGCAGGTGAGCACCCTGACCGCCCCGCCCCCGGTCACCCACCCGATGCCGTGGCCGCTGGAGATGCAACAGACCCTCTACCCGCCGGCCGTGCCCGGCGGCATCACGCTCTGCTTCACCCGCCGCCGCCAGGACGGGCACGCGATCGAGACCGAGCAGTGCCCCCCGGTGCGGACCCCCGGCCAGGCCATGCGGGCGATGCGACGCGTGACGCAGGCCTACGGCATGGTGATGGCACCCCGCAGCCAGGCCGCCGTCCGGCGGTGGGCCGCCGACATGAGAGAGCTGCACACCGCCCTGGCCGAACTGTCCAACTCCCACCCATACCACCGGAGTTGGATACTGCGTAACGGGGACGTGATCACCGTGGCGCTGGTGCCCGCGGCCGCCGCCCGCACCCAACGAGCCCACCCCACAGCCGAGTTCACCCCCCAGCACGGAGAGGACGACCCCCGATGACGTCCAAGAAGGACCACGCCCAGGCCGCGGAGGCGCCCACCGAGCTCCCCGAGGCCCTGGCGGCCGTCGTCCGCCCCGGGGACCGGGTCCTGCAGATCGGCCCCGGGACCAGCGCAATCGGGCTCGCCGAGCGAACCCGCCGGCCGGTCACCAGCGTGCACCGCACGCCGGCCGACGCCGACGCCGTCCGCGCGCCCCTCGGCCCGCGCGCGGTGGACGCCCAGGTGGGTGACCTGTTCGAGGGCCGGCCCGACGCAGCCCCCTACGATCTGATCGTCGTGACCGCAGGCGTGCGCGGTCTCTCCCCCAGGTGGCTGGACCAGCTCGCCCCCGGCGGCGCGGTCGTAGCACCCGTCGCCCTCGGCGGCCTCCACCCGTGGCTGCTGATCGGCCCGCACGCCGGCGACGGCCTGCTGTACGGGCGCGTGCTGGCCGTCGACCCGCCGGACGCCGGCCCGCCACCGGCCGACGGACGGCTGTACGAGACGTGGCCGGCCGCCACCGACGACGAGCCCCCGGTCACCGAAACGGCGCCGCCCCGGTGGCTGAGGCCGCTGCCGCCCCGCTTCCGCCCCGAGCGCTACGGAGACCTGTGGGCATGGCTGGCCGGGCAGGACGACCGGATCACCGCCGCCACGGTCACCGGCACCGCGTACGTGCCGGGGTGTGCGCTGGTGGTCGGCACCAGCGCGGTGCACGTGAGGCCGACCGGCCTGTGGGTCACCGACACCGAGGCCGTGACGCTGACCGTGGCCGAGATCGTGGCGGAGCACGTGCAGCGGTGGCTGATCCAGGACCAGCCGGCCATCACCGAGATGACGTGCCGCGTCGACCGCCCGCCCACCGCCCGCGCGGACGATCTGCTGGTGGCCGCGGGCTGGACGACCAGCCGGCCGGTCGACCTGCCCCGGTGAACACTGCCCGGACGTGGTGGACCGCCACCTGCTCGCACCTGCTGCTGAGCCGGCCGGGCCGCCTGGTCTACGACCCGCTCCGGACCGCGGCCTGGCGGTGGCACTACTACGGCGACCCCATCCGGGCCATGGGCCGGATCGAGGAGCACGCCGCCCGCCGGGCCCGGGGCATCCCCCACCAGCACCACCCCGCCGGCCACCGCCGGACCCCTCTGTGCCAGGTCTGCGAACCCCGAGAAGAACACCAACGCGACAACTCCAATGAAAGGAAACGAAGTTGAGCGAGACCGCGCCTGCGTCGCTGCCCGACGTGGTACAGATCCGGGCCTCCGACCCGGTGCCCCGGACCCCCGTGGCACGCGCGCTGCAGACCGACGTCACCCACGCGGTCGGCGCCCTCAGAGCGATGCGGGATCCGGACGGGCCCGACGACGGGGCGGACGTGGCCGTGGTCGTCTACACGGCCGTGGTCTGCACCGGGGCGACCCCGGCGACGGCACTGCAGGCCGCCGCGGACTGGACGCTGCAGGCGCCCCACGCCGAGGTGCACAGCCTCAGCCTGGCACGCGTCCCCGGCCACCGCGAGGACGTCGCGGAGTTCTGCGTCACCCTGACCGTCAGTTTCCCGGACGAACAGACCGGGGAGTACACCGGCGACACCCACCACGCAGCCGGCCCCATGGCACACGTCGTCGTCAGCGGCATCGGCGAGGAACCCCAATGACCCCACCCCCACCCCCTCCCGGCGCGGAGCTCGAAGAGCCCACCGCCGAGCAGTGCGAGCAGTACGCCCGGAAACTGGCGCTGGTCTCGACCGAGCTCCAGCGCGCCGACAGCAAGGCGGCCGCCCTGCTGGCCTCCCTCGCGCTGCCGCTCGGCATTCTGATCGTCGCCCTGCCCTCTCACAATCCGGGACCGGTGACCATCACCCTGGTGGTGCTCGGTGGACTTGCCAGCGGGACGGCCGCCCTGCTCGCCCTCCAGGTCCTCCGCCCCCACCTCCCCGACGACACCCGCGGCAACTGGGTCTACTGGGCCAAATGCACCCCGTCACAGGTGCACGCCGACCTCACCACCGGCCACCCGGCCAAGCACGTCATCGACCTGTCCCAACTCACCCGCACCAAATTCCGGCGGTTGCGGGCGGCCGTGGACGCCGCCGCCATCGGGTTCATCGCCCTGATCGCAGCTCTAGTAGCCGTTTTCGTCTGACAGCACGTGCCGGTGGGCCGGCCCCGGATCCGGGGCCGGCCCACCGGCACGTCCGAAGCCCCCGCCGACACCCGCCGGACGATCCCTCTGCAGCGCCGACGCCCCCTGCCCGTCCCGCTCGACACCTCCCCACCCCCCCGGCCTGGCTCGCGCGCTGACACCTCGCAGGACCGCCCCCTTCAGTGGAAGTCCGGGACAATGTCCCGGACTTCCACCGAAACACCCGGGCCGGTCAGCGGGCGCCACCCGGCGGCAGAGCCCGCCGACCACCACCGGCAACCCGCCCTGACCGGGCAGCACGCGCCCCACCGTCCGCCCGCTCCGCCCGCACCCACACCCGCCCCGGGCCGCCCACCGCCGAGTCGCCGACGGCCGACCCGGCCGCCAGCGACACGGTGAAGACGACCCGGCCCCCGCCCCCCCGGTGCGTCAGCCACGCGCTGTCGTGCACCACCAGGTCCGGGCAAGCCCGCAGCGCCGGCAGCACCAGCGCCAGGACCCGCTCCACCCGCTCCACGCTGTCGTCCATCAGCCGAACCTGCACCGGCGGCAGCAGATCCGCCCGCGCGCCCCGCGCCACCAGGTCGACGGCGCCCGCCGACCCGCCGACGACCCGCCCGGCCACCGGCGACACGTCGAGGACCGCCCGGCCCCCGCCCCCGCGGTGGGTCAGCCACGTGGCGCCGCTCACCACCAGGTCCGGGCAGGCCTGCAACGCCGGCAGCACCAGCGCCAGGACCCGCTCCACCCGCTCCGCGCTGTCACACATCAACCGCGCCTGCATCGCCTGATCACACCCTCTCGTCCACGGTCCCATGGGCCATCTCCTCAAGGCGCCGGGTCACCGCCAGGCAGTCCCCCAACGCCCGGTGACCACCGTTCAGCCGCTGCCACCGATACGTGCCGTCGTACCGCTCCTCCCCCACCCAGTCCGAGTACGGCAACATCACGTCCTCCCACGACGCCGCCCCCATCCACGCCTCAACCCGCGCCGAAGCCTCCGCCAACGCCCGCTCCCGCAAACCCTCCGGCACCTCCCCCGCCGCGAACACCCCGTCCGCAGCCTCCCGCGCCACCTGATCCAGGAAATACAGCCCCAGCTCGTGCCGCAGCAGCCCGACGTCGTAGGACCTGTTGAAGATCAGAATCCGGCGCCCGGCGACGACCCGGCCCAACCGCTCGACCAGGTCCCCGAAGGCCGGCGCCCCCGCCACCATCACGTCGTTGATCCCGTGGACCCGCTCGGCATCCGACGGAATCGGCACCCCCGGATCCACCAGCGAATCCAGCAGCACCTCCCGGCCCACCACCGACACCACCGCCAGGTCCACGATCCGGGCATCCGACCCCAGCCCCGTCGACTCGCAATCCAGCACCGCACACCGCGGATCAGCCAGCACACCGGCCGCCCACGCCTCCAACCCCTCCACCTCCCGCAACCGGGCCCGCAGGCGCTCCTGCTCCCGCTCCTCCCGCCGCGCGTCCTCCTCAGCCCACCGAGCCCTCAGCTCCGCGTCCTGCACCGCCCGCTCGGCCTCCCGCCGTTCACCACACGGCGCACACACCCGCGGCTGCCAGTACGCGCCCAGACCGTGGGCCCGCAACCACGCCCGCGCCTCCCGCAGCGTCACCAGCCGCACGCCGCACCCCCCGTTGCACACCACCACCCGCTCCAGCCACCGCGCCTCTTCCTCCCGCCGCTTCGCCGCCGCCGCCCTCCGGCACTCCGCGCACAACCGCCGCGACCAGTGCCGCTCCCGCACCGACGGGAACGGCCGGCCCTTGCGCCGCTGCCGCCGGCACCCCTCACACGTCCGCACCCGCAACCGCCGCGCCGACTCCTCCGCCCGCCGCCGGCACCCATCACACCGGCCACCCCGAACAATCGACTCCCCAACCACCGAGCACACCGGACACGTCCGCCGGGCCTCCATCTCCGCTTTCAACCGCGACGGCAGCGGCCGCATCCGCACCGCCCCCGCCGGGTCGAACAACGCCCGCTGCTCGTACCGGTGCCCGCCCTGACCCGCGTAGAACTGCGTCACCACGTACGCCACCGGCACCTGACCCGGCGCCGGCTTCAACCGCCGCTGCCGCCCCAACTGCGTCTTCGTCCGCAACCCCGCCGGCGCCCGCCCCGAGTCGAACACCGGCACCCCACCGTCAAACCGCAACGGCTCACCCCGCGGCACCAGACCATCGCCACTCACCATGAACCCCTTTCCACGGGCAAATTCGACACGTCATAAATAGCGCGAAAAAGCCCCCGATGCAAGCAATGCCGGAAAGTCGAACCAAAAATCGAAACGTACCCTTCCAGAATTTGCCGACCAGCCGGTGACTTAATGGAGATCCATTAAATAGGCTCCACCGGCTCGCCGCTCGCACCCCGCGGATACCGGTCCAGGGCCTCCCGCACGATCCGGGCCGGCGAGACCAGCAGCTCGACCAGGCGCTCACGCTCCCCCCACAGATCCTCCGGCGTCTCCACCGCCAGGCGGATGCCCAACCGCTCCAACTCCCGGAACGGCTCCTCGCTCACCCGCCACGACGCCGTCCGCAGCTGAACCGCCAGGTCAAGCGGCAAACTGTAGTTCCGCTGCCGCAGATTGCCGATGGCCGGCCCCGGCCACCTCCCCGACAGCCGCATCTGCAGTTCCTCCTCCTCCGTCAGCGGCTCCCACGGCCCCGCCAGGTCCTCCTCCCCCAGCCGCCGACGCAGCGAGGCCGCCACCAACCGCTCCACCGGAGGCCACCAGTCCGCCTGAACCCGCGCCACCTCCAACCGCGCCTCCCGCCGACCCATCCCCTCGCTTTCCAAATCCAGCACGTACGCCGCTTTCTCGGCCCGATTCCGCTTCTCAAGAAACGCCAGACGACCAGCCTGAGCGACCGTAATGCACACCGTCACCTTTGCCTTCTCCACCATTTCCTCCAAACGTTCAATCAATGGAGATCCATTAAATCCCCGGCTCCGCCGCCGACTGAGCCGACAGTCAGTTCACCCCCGGCGCCGGCCGTTCGGCCGCCGCCCGCGCCACCGCCTCCAGGACCCGCTCCCACACCTCACGGTCGCTGTCCACCTCGCACGCCACCCACAGTTTCGCCGCAGCCATCCGGGCGGCATCCGCCCACAGCCCCGACGCCCGCCCACTGGTCGCAGCCGCGGCCCGCTCCAACAACGGCACCAGGTCCAGCAGGACCAGGTCCTCCCCGGAGACCGGAGTCAGCCACCCCCCGCCCGCCGCCTGCAACCGGGCCAGCAGACCGGGAACGAACCGCTCGACGTGCACAACTCCCAGCCTACAGACCGAGAAATCCGTGGACGTTCAACGCGCGGGACCCTCAGCCGTACCCTGACGTCACACCCGGCCCCGCACCAGGGAGACAGTCCGATGCCAGCACTGCCGTCCGAACCACCGCCCTACATGGAGGCCCTGGCCGTGTGGGGGCTGGGCCGTCCAGCACGGCGGCATCCCGTTGACCTACGCCGCCGACGTCCTTGCCGAGCACCCGCTCTTCGCCGAGGCCACCCCGCCGGCCAGCCGCACCACCCGCTACCGCTGGGCCATCGGCCACCTCACGGCATGGGAGGACGCCGTGGTCGAGATGGACTGGCCCGGTGATAACGCGATCGACCAGGAGCAGTGGCACCGCACCCCCGACTGGCGGCTCCTCGACTACATGGCCGGCCGCGCCGACCGTGAGGCCATCGCGTTGCCCGCCAGCGACGACACCAGCGAGGTGATGCGCGCCTACCTCAACCACCGCATCGCCCAGTGCCAAGCCCAGCAGCAAGACCCTGACCAGCCGACCGACGGGAGCCGGCCGTAACCGATCAGGGTCCCGCACACGGCCGCCCCCACTGCTCGGGGGCGGCCGTCGCACCGCGCGGCCCGGACCCCTCCGCAGGGGCCGGCTTCCCTCAGGGCCGGTGGAACTTCCATATCATGCAAGATCCGTTGCGCGTTAGAGCCTGAACCAAGCCCTCCGGCTTCCGCGACCTCAGCGCGCGATCACGTCCTGACAGGCCCACCGGCCCTCAGCACCGTCCATCGTCACGCACACCGTCTCACTGGACCGGTTCGCGCTCTCCCGCAGCGGACGCCAGGTAGCCACCAGTGCGTCACCCTCCCGGTGGGCCTGCTGAGTCCCCATGTACTCCTCCGACCCCTCCCGCATGTGAGCCGTCGCCGACTGCGCACCCTTCGGAGGATTCGTCCACCGCGCCACGACCTCCCGCAGAATCACCCCCTCACCATGAATCTCGATACACACCTTCGGCCCGCTCCAGTGGTGCGTGCACGCGTCGGAGGAACGCACCGCAGCCGACGCCGGCGGAGCCGCCACAACCACCAGCAGCACCGCACCCACAACCGCCGCACCCCGGCGGACCACACCAGTCAGATTTTTTGCCATACCAGCCCAACCCCCCGACCCCCGCCGGGGACACGGCCCCCCGCGGCGGGCCGCGGGGCCGGCACCCTCCGGGGGCCCTCCGGGGGGCGCCAAGGCGGCCGAGGGAGCCCCGCCCGGGCGCCGTCCGGGGCCCGGATCCGTGCCGGGCCTGCAGCGGGGTGGGTGGTTGCTGTCCCGGGTGGTCGGCACGCTCCCCCGCCGCTCAGGGACGCCGGAGGCAACCACCGAACCCCCGGGCCGTCAACCCGGGGAAAAGCACCCCGGGTTGACGGCCCGGGGCCCCGGCGGTAGGGACAGGCCCGCCCGAGCGACGGGGGAGCCCACCGACCACCAACCAGCCACCTGCCGAAGGCCGAACCGTCGGCCAACCCGCCGTCCGACCAGCCAAAACACCACCCCCGACACACCAAGATCAATTGGACTCCCCACCCCAAAGCGTGCTTTAATTGAGGTGTCAGGTCGGGGGAGGGCAACCCCCCGATCCGGCCCCGGAGCCAACCGGCCCGAGGAACTCCACCAGCACCACGAGGCGCCACGTGAACACCACGAAGACCACCGCCCGCAAGAAGGCCAGCCCGGCCCGCACCACCCGCAAGAAGACCGCCCCCGAGCAGGCCCCCGCCGTCGAGCAGGCCCCCGCCGTCGAGCAGGCCCCCGCCGTCGAGCAGGCCGACGTCCCCAGCCCTTGGCCGACCCTGCCCGTTGCCGAGCTGCTCGCGCACCCGGTCAACCGGCTCGGTGCCGCCGATCCCGAGCTCACCGCCGACATCGCCGAGCACGGCATCCAGGACCCCCTCCACATCACCCGCCGCTCCGACGGCGTGTTCCGCGTCCAGGACGGCCTCCGGCGACTTGCCGCCGCCCAGGCCGCCGGGCTGGAGAGCGTCCCCTACTCCCCGCTCCCCCAGATCCGCGTCAGCGCACTGACCGCCCACGCCGACAACCTGCGCGAGAACCTGCGACTGACCGAGGCGTTCGTGGGCAGCATCGCCGAGCGTGGCGTGGACATCGCGCTCATCATCGTTCCGGGTGAGGACGGCAGCCTGGTCGTGGTCGACGGCCACCGCCGACTCGGGGGCGCCGTCGAGGCCGGTCGTACCCACGTGCCCTACCAGCTCACCGAGCAGGACGCCGCCGCGCAGGTGCTCACCATGCTGAGTACCGCCGTTCACCGCGAGCCCCTCACCAAGAACGAGCAGATGGAAGGGCTGTTTGCCCTCGCTGACCTCGGTGTGGCCGTCGAAGTGGTGGCCGCAGCGTCGGGCCGCACCCAGAAAGAGATCCGCGCCACCGCCGAGGCCTACCGGTCCGCGCCTGTCCAGAGCCTGCGCAAGGCCGCCCCGGGCCTCACCCTGACCCTGGACCAGATGGCCGAGCTCGGCGAGCTGGACAGCGAGTACGAGCGGGCCGCCATCCAGGACATCACCCAGCGCGGCCAGGACAACCCCAACGACATCACGTGGATGATCAAGCGCGCCAAGAACCGCCAGAGCGCCGACCGCTCCGCCGCCGAGCACCGCGCGACGCTGGAGGCCGCCAACGCCCGCATCCGCGACGAGGACGAGCGGCCCGAGAAGTCCGCGCGCCTGCACTGCCTGCGCGACGCGAAGGGCAAGTCGTTCAGCAACGAGTGGCACGCCACCCACTGCCGGGGTGCGCTGTGGATCAGGTTCGGAGAGAACGACGGCTACACCCAGCTCTGCGCGAACCCCGACCTCTACGGGCACCGCATCGTCCAGCCCAACGAGGGCAGGCCCCGCCGCACCGCCGCCGAGAACGCCGCCCTCAAGAGCGGCAACAGCGACTGGCAGGCCGCCACCGACACCCGCCGAGCCTGGCTGACCGACTACCTCGCCAAGGGCCGCAAGTACACCGCCGCCGACGTGCGCGCGATGCAGCAGGCCCTCACGACCGCCATGCTCACCACCTGCCCCAGCATCAGTGGCCGGTTCGGCGACCACCGCACCCGCCCCGTGCTCTGCGAAATCCTCGGCCTCAAGCTCGCCACCGACTACGACCCCGCCGCGCTGATGAAGCGTGCCAGCGCCGCCCGCATGCTCGCTCTCTCCCTCGCCCCCGTCCTCGCCTGCGGGGAGATGGACTCCACCAAGGAGGCGTGGCGCACCGACGGCACCGGCGGCACCGAGGATGCCGAGGGCAGCCGCCGCGCCAAGGCCCGCGCCCACCTCGCCCTCCTCGCCCTGCTCGGCTACAAGCCGACCCCCATCGAGCGCGCCGTCATCCAGGGCAAGCCCTACAAGCGCTGACCACCCCGGGGCGGGCACCCGCCCGCCCCGGCCCCACCCGACACGGAGAACCCCATGGACTGCACCACCTGCGAAGACGGCCGCTACCGCTGCCCCCGCGACGACGGCCGACCCGGCTGCGGCTACGTCACCGAGGCCGAGAGCGCCGCCCAGCGCGAGGCCTACGACCCCGACGAATACCCCTCCGACGCGGCGTGGTGACCCGCGAACCGATTGGACCCAGCACCAAAAACGTGCTTTAATTGAGGGGTCAAGGCGGGGAGGGCAACCCCCGCCGAGACCCCCGGGCCGACCGGCCCGAAGGACCCAACTCCACCACCAGGAGCCAGAGTTGAACGCCAACGCCTACAGGCTGTGCGCCCCCGCCGCCGCCGGTCTCGACCTTGTCGATCTGCTGATGTCCGGCCAGATCACCGCGATCTCCTCCGGGCCCACCGGCTGGACCGCCACCCGCACCCCCGGCGGCCCCGCCCGCCCGTTCAGCACCCCCGAGCACGTGCGCGCCTACGCCGACCACACCCGCTACCAGGCCGCCGCCGCCACCGCCGAGCCCGAGCGCATCATCCGCCAGCGCGCGGCCGCCAGCGTCTCCCGACTCGCCGACCGGCTCACCGCCTGACCGGCCACCACCCCGCAGCCCGGCGGGACGCGGAGGGCAACCCGTCCCCGCCGGGCCCCACTCCACCACCACAACCCCCGAGGACCCGAGCCGCATGAGCACCACCCGCACCAAGAAGCCGACCGACCCCGGATGCTGCGTCGCCGCCCCGGCCACCGCCACCCCCACCCAGATCACGGATCTCCTCCAGGCCCGCTCCATCGCCCAGCACCTGCCCGCCCTCGGCATCATCGGGGACCGCATCGCCGCCGCCGTCGATGCGGACGCCCGGGCCGCCGTCGTGCGCGTCGACTCCCGCCACGGCCTGTTCGGGCTGATCATCCCGCCCGTCGGCCGGGCGTTCCCGGTCATGCACAACGCCCGCCGGATCGGAGCCCTGAACGTGCGCCGCATCCCCGCCAACAGCGACTCCAGCATCGCGACCCACCTCGCGGCGTTCCTGCGCGACCGCGCCGCGCTCTGAGAGGAGAAGACACCGTGACCACCGCCCGTTTCGCCCCCACCATCCCGATCGAGATCTCCGCCGCCGGTTACGAGGCGTGGAAAGCCGGGCGCGAGTTCATCAAGCTGCTCGACCTCCACGGCCGCCGCGCCGAGCCCACCGCGCTTGCCGAGGCCTACCGCGACGCCGCCGAGACCGCGTTCGAGGACGTGATCTCTGCCGTCCAGCCCCGCCCGGCCGACTGACCGGCCGCCACCCCGCAGCCCGGCGGGACGCGGAGGGCAACCCGCCCCCGCCGGGCCCCACTCCACCACCACAACCCGAGGACCAACCGTGTTCACCATCACCACCCCCGCCGCCGACCGACTCGACGTCATCGAGGCTCTGCGCGTCGTGTGCGCGCTGTACACCGTGCGCGCGCACTTCCAGCCCGTCAGCAGGGCGTGGGAGGAGCGCCCGCCCACCGCCCACGAGGCGGAGGCCTACCTGCACGGCTACGACCGGCCGCAGCTGAGGGCCGAGATCGACGGCGTGCACGACGCCGCCGACCAGGCCGAGAACGCCCTCCAGTGGTGCTTGAACGGCGCCCGCAGCACCGACACGTTCCGGCGCCGCCTGGCCGCCGTCGCCCGCCAGCCCCTCGCCCCGTGGACCGCGCTCCCGCTCCTCGCGTCCGTCCCGGCCGCCATGGAGCGCGCCCGCGCCGCCGCCGAGACCCGCGAGGCCGCCCGCCGCTCCCGCCACCTCGGCGTGATCGGCCAGCGCCTCACCGGCCTCACCCTCCGTGTGGTCCGCACCGTCCGCCAGGAGCCCCGCCGGTACGCCTACCACGTCCAGCCCCGCACCTGGATCCTCCTGCGCGATCCGGCCACGCTCGACACCCTCACCTGGACCAGCACCAGCGCCCAACTGCCCGCCGTCGGCCGCGCCGTCACCCTGTCCGGCAAGGTCACCGCGCACAGCCGCTACGGATTCACGCTGCAGACCGATCTGACCAACTGCCGCTGGAAGTACACCACCGGCAGCTGACCGCCCCGCCGGTCCCCGGGCACCACCGCCCGGGGACCGGCCCCCGGCCCCGGGCGGCAGGCCGCGCCGAGGCGGCATCGAGCCGCCCGACCCGGGACTGACGCGCCGCCGGCCGACCGCCCCCACCTACCGCACCACCCGAAACCCGCGCGGAGGGCAACCCGCGCGCCCCCGGCCCCGACCACGGGCCCGGCACCACCAACACCGAAGGACACCACCACCCATGGCCAACACGATCGAGACCGCCCGAGCCCTCGCCGTCGTCCTCACCCGCACCGGCATCCCCGCCCAGGCCGTCCGACTTCCCCGCGAGTGGTTCGCCGCCCGCATCCACCTCACCATCGGCGGCGAGGCCCACACCCTCTACCTTGAGCCGCTCGACCGCACCGTGGTCTGGCAGCTGCACAGCGAGAGCGAGCGCGCGTTCACCGGCTACGGCACCTGGACCAGCGCGCCCAGCCGGTGGCGCGGCCCCCACCGCCACACGGTCCGCCACCTGCGCACCTGGCTCCGGCGGAACGCCGCCACCCTCGGCCACCCCACCCCGCCGGTGCCGTCGATCGAGAGCCTGATCGACCGCGAGGCCGGGCTGTGGGAGGCGCCGTACGGCGAGGTCACCGCCGCCGTCGCCGAGTCCATCACCACCGGCGCCCTCACCCTCACCGACGACACCGCCGCCATGGTCGACGCCCTCGCCGCCCTCCACCCCGAACTCACCGACGAGTACGGACTGACGGGCCCCGACGGATGGACCGCAGGGATCAACAACCTCCGGGCCCTCGCCAACGGATGGATCGCCGACCTCGCGTCCGACGAGGACCAGAGCGCCTACGACGCGCCGTGCTACGTGGACGTGCAGTACACCAGCCCCGACGACGTCCAGCGCCTGCGGGACGCGTTCGGCGGCGACGTGCTCGCCGCCGCCCGCGCCTACCTCGCCCACACCATCACCTACTGACCAGCCCACCGGCCGCCGCGCGGGCAGGGCAACCCCCGCGCGGCCCCCGGCCCAGCCGGCCACCCCGCCAACACCCGGGAGCACCACCGTGACCACCGCCGCCGCGCCGACCACCGGCACCATCGTCCGCTGCCCCCGCTACCCCCTCACCGGCCAGCGCACCCCCCACCACGCCCACGCCGTCGTGCTCGACTCCAGCCCCACCGGCACCTACCGCGTCTGGTACTACCGCACCGGCCCCGCCACGCTCGGCGGCCCCGACTCCACCATCTCCACCGTCCACCACCGCCAGACCACCACGCTCCACACCCTCGCCGACACCTCCGACCGCACGCTCCGCACCCTCGCCACCGGCACCCGCACCTGCCCCTACACCCACACCCTCCGGCAGGCCATCACGGCCGAACTCCACCGGCGCACCGCCCGCACCACCGACTGACCCACCCCACCGGCCGCCGCGCGACGCCCAAGCCGAGCGGCGGCCGGACCACCCGACCAGCCACGACCCGGGGGAGGGCAACCCCCCGACCCGACCCGGGAGCCAGCCGGCCCCCGGGCGCACTCCACCAGCACGAGAGGCAACCCCATGACCACCATGACCACCTGGACCCCCGGCGACCCGCTCGCCGACGTCGTCAAAACCGCCCTGTACGAGCGCGACATCGATCACGAGAGCCACGGCCGCCCCGGGAACGAGTACCTCGTCATCCCCGTCGGCGACGGCCCCGGCGAGATCACCGCCGCCGACGCCGACAGCGAGCTCAGCGGCACCATCGCCACGTACACCGGCATGCACGCCTACTACCACCCCACCGGCCACCGCTCCGGCGACGACGGCGTGCCCATCTTCCGCTCCGCCGACCTCGGCGCCGCCCTCGGCCCCGCCGTCTTCGCCGCCGAACTCCCCGTCCTGCTCTCCGCCGTCACCACGGTCGTCGCCCTGGTCGGCTCCGGCGACCGGGCCCGCCGCCACCTCGCCGCCCAGGCCGCCGAGCGCTTCCACCACACCCCGCCCCCCGCCACCCACCGCCACCGCCGCGCCGCCGACGGCACCACCACCCTCACCGTCACCACCACCGCCGTCATGGACGCCGAAGCCATCGCCGCCAAGCTGTACGCCGCCTACTCCAAGCCCTTCGAGAGCGGGGACCCGCTGCCCGCCGTCCTCACCCTCGCCGACCTCATGCAGACACTCGCCGACGAGGCGGCCGGATGCGCCGACGGCTGGCACCACTGGCAGGCCGAGCCCGGCCGGGAGGCCTACGACACCGTCGGCCCGTGGGCCGAGCAGCAGGTCCGCCGCCTGCTCCCCCACCTCACCTGGCCCCAGGACTGACCCTCCCACCCCTCACCGGGGCCGCACGCAGGGCAACCCCCGGCGGCGGCCCCGGACCCAGCCGGCCGACCCCCCCACCGCCCCGAGCCAGATCCGCCCCTCGGCGCGACGCCCGCTCCGGCCACCCACCCGTTCCCCGCCCCGGGGCCGCCGGCCACGGCTGCCGAGGGAGCGTCAGCAGCCGTCAAAACATGCCTCCGGCGGGCCACCTCCGGGGAACCGGGGGCCCGGTGCGCGGGTGCGGCGTGCGTCGGGGCGGAGGCGCGGACCTCACGGCGGGGGCTCCCCAGCGGACGGCACCGGAGGCCAGCACACCGCCACCAGGGGCGCCAGGGCCAAGCGCAAGCGTGCCGGAGGCAGCCCTGGCGCCCCCGGCGACGGCGCGCTCTGGGGCAAGCCCTGCCGCCCACCGGGGAGCCCCCACCGAGGCCCCCGCCCTGATGTCACGGACGATGGCAGGCCGACCGCACACCAGCCAACCCCCCAACCAAACACCCCACCTGACCAGCCAAAACACCACCCCGACACGCCAAGATCAATTGGACTCCCCACCAAAAGCATGCTTTAATTGAGGTGTCAGGTCGGGGGAGGGCAACCCCCCGACCGGCCCCGGGCCAACAGCCCGAGGAACTCCACCAGCACCACGAGGAGCAGGACATGGCCAGCGAAACCCCCGCCACCGCAGTCCGCATCACCAAGATCGCCGAGGCCAACGGCTGGACCGTCGGCCACGCCGACGACCTGGACGAGGGCTGCAAGCGGATTCACATCATCCACGCCACGCGCGGCACCGACCAGTTCGACATCGTGTGGTACGTGCGCGGTGACCGCCGCTGGGCCCCCTCCACCGTGAGCGCCCGAATCGGCCGCACCACCGAGACCCTCACCCTCAAGCGCCTCACCGAGGTGATCCAGGAGGAGGCCACCGAGGACCAGACCCCCCTCCCGAGCCGCCCCGCCCACATCGGCCGGTGCGACGCCGCCGAGCAGGCCCACGGCCAGGCGCCCGCCGCCGCCATCGGCGTCCGCCTCTACTACGTCTACGACGGCACCCCGGCCGAGACGGCCGGGATCTGCGCGCAGTGCGCCGCCGTCCGCGCCCACCGCCCCGTCGCCGACTTCCCCGCGTGGGCGCTGACCGTCGAGGACCGGCAGGCCGTCGTCGACACCCTCGCCGAGCACATCCAGGACGCCCGCCGGTACGCCGCTTGGGAGTGGGCCAGCGACGTGACCAACAACAGTGACCAGGAGGACCCCTACGACGTCGACCCCGACTTCGACGAGTGGTACGCGCACACCGACCACATCAACCCCGCCACCGCGTACGCCCGCTGGCGCGAGGAGCAGGGCCGCCCCCTCACCGCCGACGAGTACCCCGTCATCGGCCTCACCGCCCCCGCCGAGCCCCGGACCGAGGAGCCCGCCGACGACATCGACATCCCCTTCACCGTCCCCACCACCACCCGTGTCGCCGCCGCGTGGGCCAAGGGCCTGTGCATGTACGCCCGTGTCGCCGCCGGGATGTGGGAGTACACCGTCAGGGGCGAGCTGTACAGCATCACCCACGAGGGCCCCTACAACTACACCACCCGCCACGCCACCCCGAGCGGCATGGTCGTCATCCCCAACGGCGGTGGCTGGGCGAGCATGCACGCCGCCGCCTGTGCCGCCCGCACCCACGCCACCCGCGCGGTGACCGGCAGCTGACCGGCCGCCGGGCCCCGGGCGGTGGCGCCCGGGGCCCGGCCCCAAGACCCCGCGCGCGGAGGGCAACCCGCGCGCCCGCCTCCACCAACCCGAAGGACAGCGCGATGACCACGACCCCCGCCGAGGCCGGGCACCTGATCACGGCCGCCGCAGCCGCGAGCTGGACGACCCTCGTCACGGCCACCGCCGCCCCCGACGGCCGCACCCGGCACTACCGCCTCCAGGCCGCCAACAACGCCTACGACCTGAGCACCGGCGCGTGGCTCTGCGTCGACTGGCACACCACCGGCGCAGGCCCGTGGACGCTGGACCACAGGCCGCCGTACCTCATGATCGACGGCGAGCAGGTCCACGACCCGGATCTCCCCCGCCTCACCCGGGCCATGGAGCAGTTCCCCGGCCAGCCCGGCAGCTGACCGGCCGCCGGTCCCCGGGCATCACCGCCCGGGGACCGGCCCCCGGCCCCGGACGGCAGGCCGGGCCGGGACGGCATCGAGCCGCCCCGACCCGGGACTGACGCTCCCCCGGCCGACCGCCCCCACCTACCGCACCACCCGAAACCCGCGCGGAGGGCAACCCGCGCGACCCCGGCCCCACCGGGCCGAACTCCACCAGCGAGAGGACCAACCGACCATGACCAGCACCATCACCGCCCCCGAGGAGAGCGCCGCGCGAGCCCTCGCGACCGCGCTCACCCACCACGGCATCCCCGCCCGCCCGGTCACCATGCAGCACACCACGCTGACCGCAATCGAGATCACGACGGAGGGCGCCTACGAGGTGCTGGCGCTGCAGAGCCTGTCCGGCGCCGTCCGCTGGACCGCACTCAGCGCCTACGGCGACATCACCGGACAGGGCGAATGGGCGGCCCCCACCTACGGCGCGCCACTGGTCGGCACCTGGCTCCACCACCACCGCGTCGCCACCCGCCTCCGGCGCGAACTCGCGCGCTGGAACGCCGTCCCCGGCCGCCCCGGCCCCGGGACGATTCAGGACCTCCTCGGCGAGGAGGTCAGCACCTGGCCCGAGTGGCACACCACCCTCACCCACCACTACGCCGAGGCCATCGCGGACGGCCGGGCCGACGACGCCAGCACCCCCGGAGACCTGGCCGCCCTGTACCCCGAGCTGAGCCGCCGCTACGACCTCGCGGCCGAGGGCGGATGGGACGTCGCCATCCAACTCCTCCGATGGCTGGCCGACGGCCAGGTGGTCGAGGACCACGAGGACCACCAGGACGACGAGCCCGCCGCTCTCGTGCTCGGCGTCCGCCTCGCCCACTGGTACGGACCCGGGGCCGTCGACCGGCTGAGGGACGCGTTCGGTAGCGATCTCCAGGCCACCGCCCGCACCTTCCTGGCCTGCAGCCCGCTCCGCCAGTAGCCCGACCCCGGGCCGCGCGGGAGGGCAACCCGCGCGGCCCGGCGGGCGCCCGGCCCGGGCCCTCGCGCCCGCAGCCGACCGGCCCCCACCCACCGCACCACCCACACCCGCGCGGAGGGCAACCCGCGCGACCCCGGCCCCGACCACGGAGCCCGGCCCCACCAACACCACCCAGGAGCACCCGTGCAGACCACCTACCGCGTCGGCATCCGCGTCACCCACGACGCCGCCCCCGACCACGGCACGATCCGGCTGATCACCCCCGCCGACGACGGCACGATCCGGCTGCACGTCGAGTTCGACCGCGCCCAGGGCCGCACCGAGTCGCGCGAGGCCGACGAACTCACCCCGGTCATCGGCGCCGAGACCCGCCAGGCCGTGCCCGACCTCGCACCGGGCGTCCGCGTCCAGCGCACCATCAGCTACCGGACGCCCTACGGCAGCTGCAACCCCCGCACCATCATCGAGCGCGGCACCTACGTGGGGCGCCCCCGGGGCGGAGCAGACCACGCCGTCCAGTGGGACGCGTCGGCCCGCCCCGAGCTCACCTGCGGCGAGCCCGAGTTCCACCCCGTCGACCCGAACCACCTCCAGATCGAGCGCGACGAATGGCGGTACGCGATCGGCGACCGCGTCGACGTCCCCGACTACCGGGGCGCCACCACCGTGCGCGCGGGCCGCGTGCTGGAATTCCGCCGCCACGGCGACCAGCGCCAGGCCCGGGTCCGGCTGGACGGCGCCACCTGCGAGCCCGTGAACCCGTGGCGTGACGTCCTGGACCTCCACCCGATGCACGGCCACCAGCTCTCCATCGAGTACTTCCGCCGCCGTGCCGCCGGACAGAGCCGCAGGCAGGCCGGACAGGTCTACTACGGCGACCACCACGCCCCGGACGTCCAGCCCGGCAGCTGACCGCCCCGCCGGTCCCCGGGCACCACCGCCCGGGGACCGGCCCCCAGGCCCCGGACGGCAGGCCGCGCCGAGGCGGCATCGAGCCGCCCCGACCCGGGACTGACGCGCCGCCGGCCGACCGCCCCCACCTACCGCACCACCCGAAACCCGCGCGGAGGGCAACCCGCGCGACCCCGGCCCCGACCACGGGCCCGGCACCACCAACACCGAAGGACACCACCGTGACCACCCACAGCGTCGGCGCCCGCGTCACCCTCACCCACCCCACCGGCGGCACCCACCACGGAACCGTCCGGCTCGCCCCCCTCAACGACCCGACCAACCCCCACCCCACCTACCAGGTCGAGTGGGACATCTCCCAGGGCCTCACCCACCCCTGCTCGCCGTACGCCCTCGCCCCTGCCCCCGCCCGACCCCAGCTCCAGGCCCTGCCCGAGCTCCAGCCCCACGTCCGGGTCGAGCACACCGGCCCGCACAGCCCCGTCCGGCGCGGCACCTGCACCGGCCACGACGGCGCCACCCGGTACACCGTCCTGTGGGACGGCACCACCCAGCCGCAGACCGAGGCCGCCGCCGACCTGATCGCCGTCGACCCCAACGTCCTGCACGCCGAGCGCTGCCAGGGCGGCGGCTTCGCCGTCGGCGACCGCGCCGAGACCATCCGGCGGTTCGACACCGTCGCGAGCGGCACCGTCATGGAGACCCGCCGGTTCGCCCGCCGTTCCTACGCGCGGGTGCGCTGGGCCGACACCCAGCTCGACCGCTGGCACACCGTCTCCGACCTCTTCCCGCTCCACGGCGCCCACCTCGCCATCGAGTACGCCCACCGCCGCACCCACGGCCAGACCCACGCCCAGGCCACCAGCGTCTACCACGGCGACCACCGCCCCGCCGTCGGCTGACCGCCCGCCGGCGCCCGCCGCGGCGGGCGCCGGCAGCCGGCCGCGGCCGCCGACCAGTCGACGCCCCTCCGGGGCGGCCCCCTCGACTCCGGCGCGTTCACCGCCCGGGGCCGTGGCCGGCCCCGGCCGGGCGCCGGAGCCGGTACCCGCCCGCCCCCCGCCTACCGCCTACCGACCTACCGCACCACCCCGGCCCAGCCCCTCACCGGGCCCCGCCGCACCCCCCGGGCGAGGCAACCGCCCGCACTCCACCAGCACCGCCACCAGCGAGGAACCCCCATGCCCGAGCACACCGACGACCACAACGACCGCGCCATCCCGCAGTTCGCCGCCACCATCCCCGGCCAGCGCCGCGGCAGCACCCGCACCGGCGGCGGCCGCCCCTTCGGCCCGCGCCCCGGTACCGCCCCCATCCCCCGCCCGCGCACCGCCAGCAACGGCCAGTAGCCCCTACCCCCCCGACCCCGCCGGAGCCCGGCGCGCGCACTGCGCCGGGCCCCGCCCCTCACCACCAGGACCGCCACCGTGTTCAACCTCCCGCCGCTGTGCCAGGCCGTCGACCCCGACCAGCCCCACCTCCTCACCACCGCCACCTGCCGCGCCGACGCCACCCACCGCGTCGTCGGCTACCGCCTCACCACCCCCGACCTCGCCGCCGGCCACCACCAACTCGCGTGCGCCGCCCACGCCCAGGCCCTCGCCGCCCAGTGGACCGAGCACGGCGTCCGCACCACCCGCGGCCGCCGCCCCGACCCCGTCATCGCCCGCACCTGGCCCTACCGCCCCGCCGCCCTCTACCCGACCACCCTCCAACCGCAGTTCGGCGACCTCCCCGCCTACATCCCCCAGCCCCCGACCACCCCGCCGAAGCCCGCACCCCGCCCGCGCCGCCGAGCCCAGCCCCGGCAACAGGCCCTGTGGACCGCCGTCCCCGACGCCGGCACCGCCCCGGCCGCCGACACCCACGCCGACCCGGACGGCGACGTTCTGGTGGTGCCCGGCTTCGTGCGCGCCGTCCCCGCGGCCGCCGACACCGCCGACACCGCCCCCCGGCGCCGTTGGCACATCCAGTGCCGCCGCACCGGCCACGGCGACGGCGAGTGCACCGACCCCGCCGCCGACGGCGGATGGCGCACCGTGCGCACGGTCGACGGCGACGACGACACCGCCGCCTACTGGGCGCTCGACCACGCCCAGCACCACCTCCCCTACAACAACCTCGTCACCGTCTCCGAGCTCGCCGCCGCCCGCGCGGCCGGCCTCTCCGCCGCCCAGGCCGAAATCCTCGGCGCGGCCGCCCGCGGCGAGCTGACCGAGGACCTCAACGGCTACTACACCCCCGACGCCGGCAACTGGCACCCGAAGTCGTACGGCGCCCGGCGGGTGCGGACCTTCATCGCGCTCGGCCACCTCCACTGGACCCCCGACAGCACCGGCTACCGCCGCACCCTCCCCCTCACCCCCACCGGCCGAACCCTCCTCACCAGGTGGGTGCACGCCCGCCGGTGCGAGCTCATCACCCCCGCCGACGCCGACGCCGAGCACCACGTCACCGACCAGCAGCGCGAGCAGCACCTGATGCTGCGGGACGAGTTCCCCGCCGAGCGCGCGGCCGCCAACGAGCGCGCGAAGGCCGGCCGGCCCGAGCGGCGCCCCGTCGTCCACGCGGACGGCTGGTTCCGGCCCTACGGCGCCACCACCGACACCGAACAGGACCGCATCGTCCACTACGGCCCCCACCTCTACCGCCTGCACCGCCCCGCCGAGGACCAGCCCGCCGAACTGTTCCGCACCGACGGCGGGCCGGCCCTCGCCACCGGCCTGCAGTGGTGGCACCAGATCGAGCAGGCCGTCACCGCCCACGCCGAGGCCGGCGGCGACGGCGGCCGCGACCAGCTCGGCCCCCGCCCCGCGATTCCGTGGGGACTCGTGATCCCCTGCCCGGTGACGATCCACCAGGTCGGCCACCGCTGGCGCGAGGTCGAGTGCACGGACTGCGCGCGCTGGACCGACCCTGAGGACCGCGCGCCCGGCCTCGGCGAGCACGACAGCGAACCCGCCGCCCACCAGGCCGCCATCCAGCACGCCCGCCACCACGAGCAGGTGATCCGCACCGAGATGGAGAGGATGCACCGGGAGGAGGCCAGGGCCGCACTCGGCCCCCACTTCACCGGCGAGCTGTACGCCCTGCTCGCCGCCGCCGTCGACCGCGTCGACGGCATCACCTACGACGGCCGCACCCGCTACCGCCTCATCCCCGCGGGCACCCCCCAGACCGCCCGCCGCGCCGGCCGCCCCGTCCGCCGCGAACTCGTCACCCTGCTCCAGCGCGCCGGCTACCTCCACTACCGCCGCCCGGGCAACAACGGCCCGATCGCCCCGACCCCCGACGGCCGCGTTGCCGTCGAGGCCCTCGCCGACACCGCCCTGCCCGCCACCTGGCCCGCCCGTCGAGCCCCCGAAAAACTCCCCCACGTCCCCGACGGCTGGGCCGAAGAGCGCATCCGCCAGCAGCGACACGAGCACTGGCAGCGGCTCGAAGCCGAACGCGCCACCACCAAAAGTGTGCTTTAATTGAGGTGATTCCCTGGGGTGGTCCGTCCGGACCGTCCCCGGGACAAACACGGAGGCCCGCCGCAAGCGGCGGGCCTCCGTGAGACGGGCGGACGATAGTTGGGCAACCAGTCCGGGCCCCGTCTACTCCACCAACAGCAACGGCCGAAACCACCACTGCAGGAGACTCCATGCTAACCGACCCGTACCCCCGCGACGAACGGCCCGCGGACGTCGAGCCGACGTACAGCGATCTGGTCACCCTCACCCCGGCGGCCGCCCACGGCGCCCCCGCCGCCGATCACTACGTGATCGTCGACCTCACCGACCACCCCGACAGCGGCGTGCACACCGTCGCCGACCCCGAGGCCCGGCCGGTGATGTACGTGCTGTGGCTCCCCGAGGACCACCCCCAGCACCAGGATTGGGCGATGAGCGCCACCCGCGAGCAGATCGCCAGCGTCGTGCGTCACACCGAGGACGGGGTACAGACATGGCGACCCTGACCGCCGCGTTCCTGCCGGCGCAACGGGCCGCCCCCGAGGAGACCCGCGTGACCCCCGAACTCACCGCCGCCGACGTCCGGCTCGACCAGGCCGTGCGCCTGCTCGCCGAACACCCCGACGCCGACACCGCGGCCCTCGCCAGCACCGCGCACCAACTGCACGGCGGCGCCGAATCCACGTGGCGCCGCCTCATCACCCAGGTCCGTGCCGAGCTGACCGACCGCCACGGCCTCATCAAGGCCACCGGCCTCAGCCGCGCGACCATCGAACGTCTCTGGGCCGGCCGGGACACCAACAACCACCCGCCCGCCGTCACCGTCTGCGGCATCATGCACTGGCACCCCCGGCACTGGCAGCGGTGGTACGCCGGCATGACCGCAGACCGCACCCGTCAGCAACACGTCGACGCCGGCGGCATCAACCGCGACGGCGACCCCGACGAGCTCGTACCGTGGCGGGAACTCGGCCGCATCCTCGGCCACAAGAGCGGTACCACCGTCGCCCACTGGCGAGCAGAGCCCCCCGCCGGACCTGTCGGCAAGTTCCTGCGCGACGAAAAGCCGGACGGCGAAATCCTCTACCGCAAAGTGCTGCAGCCGGCCTACCGCCGGGCCCGGCTGTGGGACCTCGCCGCGAAGGTGCCGGTACGCGGCCGCGGCGGCGCTGGACGGGGTGCCGGACGCAAGGCCGGGGCCCACCCAATGGCCGGAGAGCTCAAACTGGACCTGGCCCGCCGCCTGATCTCCCTGCATCCCGACTGGACCACCGCCGACCTCATCCGCGCGGCCACCGCGCAGACCAAGGACAGCCCGGGACCGTCCGCCTGGCGGCTGATCTTCGACGCCGCGCGCGCCAACCCCGACGCGTGAACCCCAACACCCCGACCGCGCCACGCGACCAGGAGCATCGCCCATGACCACCAACCCGCGCGGCGGTCGCCACCTGCCGCTCGCCCCCGAACGGGTTCTCACCTGGATCGGCGACGACGCCCAGCAGCAGGGCGTGACCGCCTGGCGAGAGGGTCCCGGCCCGGGAGACGTGATCATCACCCGGCTGGCGCCGGGCTACGCGGCAGACCCCGACGCCTACCGGGCCGAGCGGGACCACCTGCTGCGACAGGTGTGGCACCACCTCCTCACCCCGGGCGTGACCGACCTGCAGGTGACCGTGCGAGGCATCGATGTGGCCAGCCCCGGCACCGAGGTGGCCACGCCGGACGACCTTCGACAGCTCAAGGCGCTACTGGTGCACCGCTTCCACAACACCGCCCCGAAGGCGAAGAAGCCGAAGCCCCTGGAGCGCCAGGAGCCGCTCCGGCTGGTGCCCATCCCGCCGCGGCACGAGATGGACCTTCCGCAGCGCAGGTCCTGGGAACGGTTCTGGGAGTACGGCTGGGAGCCGACGGAGGGTTGGCCCGGCGACCCGAAGCTCTCGTGGGAACGTCGCTGCGTGGCCTGCGGATTCGTCGTGTCCGGACCGTCCACGACCGCCGGGGTCCAGGACTGCCCGCACCCCACCCCGGACCAGGAACAGGAGATGCTGGTGACGCTCGCCGCCGCCGGCTGGGTCCTGCGTGAACCGTGGCTCGGCACGCTGACCGAGAAACGGCTCATCCAGTGCACCCGCTGCGGGGTCGAGCGGCGCCGACAGCTCAAGGGCATCCGGCCCTGCGACCAGCCGCACGAGGGGCAGGCCCTCCCGGACAGCGACCTCAAGCCGGCGGCGCCTCCGGCCCGGTGGCTGCTGCCGGTACCGGTGGCCGACGAGGACCGGCCCGAACCCCTCGCTCCCGCCCACCTCCGTCAGGCCATCGAGGGCCGCCTAGGCCGGACCGTACCGGGCCTGCACCTGGGAGAGCTGATCGGCCGCCAGGTACAGGTGACATGGTGGCCCGAGGTACACGGGCGCGAGAACGACGCGGACCGGCAGCAGCGGCGCGCCATCCTGGACGAGATCAAAGAAGTGCTGACCCACCCGAAGGGCGCCCGCCAACAGCCCCTGCACGTCGAACAGGCCGAGGTGCGGGGGTACTACCTCCTGCGGGTGCGGCGATTGACTCCCCGCGAACAGGCTGACCGGGCCGCGGCCGGCTGACCGCAGCCCAAGGCCGGCTGAACTCCACCGAGGCCGGGCCGACGACGAGAAGTCGCGCGGCCCGGCCTCGGGCCGTTCCCGGGCCCAGCGGTCGAGCCCACGGCCAACCGCCGGGACGTCAACTAGCCGCCGAAAACAGCCGTTTGCGGTTGGGTCAAGAGGGCATGCCGAACAGGCCTCACGAAGAGGTCACTTTCTCAACGAGCCCGGCAGGCCGGGGGACACGGTGGCCATCACGGCCCGCCGATAGGACAAAAGGTAAAAAGGGGTGCAATCTGGCGAGCTGTCAGCTCGAAAGCCAGAAAAAAGATCGCGCCACGCCCGGATTTTGTGCCGCACAAACCCGTGAGCCTCTAGGATCTTGACCATGGCATCACGAGGACAACAGCAGCGGGGGCGGTCGGCGACGTTTCACGCCGACAAACCCGCACGGGCTGACCTCAGGTTGGCCCCAGGTGACCCGCTCCGACCGAAGTACGAGGGTCTGGTTCGGGCGATGGGTGTCTCCGGCGTCGAGGTGATCCGTCACGCTCTGGACGCGCTCCCCGTTGGCGAGGACGGCCGGCCGATCGGCTGGACGCCGCCGGAGGAGGTGGCGCAGGCCAGCTAAAAAGACGAAGGCCCCCAGAGGGGGCGATTTGATCACCGGACAAATGAAGACCGAGCAGTACCCGTGAGGGCCCCTCTTCCTAGTTGTGGCGACCAGGAGGAGCCCCAAACAAACAGCCTGGACCGTTTGGCGACGGTCCGAATCCCTTAGCCGTGGTGGTTGGCGCCACCGGGCCGGTTTTCGTTTGCCCTCAGCAACGCGCCGAGGAGCAGCGCCATTCTGGCACACCCCTGCGGCGGCGGTACACCCATGCCTTCATCCGGTGTGTCATCACCGGGTGGATATGTCGACAATTCCGCCCCGCAAATCGAACATGTGAACGCCGTATGTCCGGCCGTACTTCGCGTCCCCGTGATCTCGCCGAGGACGTGGTTCCGAGTGGTCGCGCTCCGGCATACCCGCGGCGATCTTCCTGAACGGCTGTTCCGGTTCTGCGAGTTCATGAGCCAGCAGGAGATCGATCGCCGTAACGGCCGCATCCTTGGCCGTTACGGGTACGACCACCGTGATGGCGGTGTCGAGCTGTCCGAGCGGTACGCCGAGGTCACCGGCCTCGGCAAGGCGCAGTTCTGGGCAGACCTACACGACGTCGTGCGCTTCGGCCTGGCCGAGCGGGTGGTGGCGCCGGCTCCGGGCCGCAAGGCGGTGTACGCGCTGTGCCTGACCCCCGCCGCGATCCCCCAGCAGCTGCCCGAAGACCTGACGCAGCAGCTCCGGGTCTGGCAGCTGCCGGACGTCGAGTCCAACGGGCACGAGGACACCACTGTAGGCCACCTGACGGCCGGTGAGGCCCCGGCGTGGACCGCGCCGGCCGCCGAGCCCGTGGTGGTCGAGCTGACCCGCCACCAGGCCGCCGACCTTGAGGCCGCCCCCCGATGGGAGCACCCGACCGGAACCCCTGCCGCAGAAGCGGCCGTGAGGCTCGCCGAGGCGATGCGCAGGGCCGCCGAGGAGGACCGGCCCCGGGACTTGCGATGCATCGCCACCAGGGCGCCGCAGAGTACCGCCGACCGCATCACCAGCCGGCTGCATGAGCTCGCCGCAGTAGAACCCGAAACGTCTCCTCTATACGCGAGGGGTGTATTTCCCCATGTGGGTTTTTTGTCTGACGGTAGTAGGGGGCTGATGTCGCGAAACGGCATGGGACAAGCACAAAGGACGCGCCAAAGGGGCGCGGGGGCGCCTTGGGGTCGCGGGGACGACTACCAGGTCGTTGCCCAGAGGGTCCTACAAGCCTGCTGGCGGTCGTGGAGGATCCAACTGGGCCGCGGCCGGAAGATTTTGCCTTCCGGCACGTGGGGGGCCGATGGTGAGTGGCTGCAGGGCCCCGGCTCTCAGTGGGACGATCTGCGCCGCGTGATCGTCATGGCCCTGCACCGCTCCACCGAGCAGGAGTTGGTCCACCTCCTCACCGGCGGCATCCGCAGCGCGGACAACCTCGGCCGGCTCGCGGCCTGGCGGCTGTGGCGCTTGATCAACACCCGCCGCAACGCCCACGGCCACGGCCCCCGGCCAAAGGAACACATCCGGGCCGAGCGCGACGACCTGTCACCCGCGGAAATCTCCCGGGCCGGTGACCTGTACCTGCAGGCCATGGCCGAGCCAATTCCCCGCGACGACCGGGCCACCGCCGCCCACGCCGCCCACGCCGCCGCCAAGGCCCGGGCCGAGCGCCAGGCCGCCGAGGACGAGGCCGTGCGCCGCGAGCAGTACGAACGGTGGGGCATCAAGCGCGCCGAAGTGGCCGCCGAACTCGCCGCGAAGCGAGCCGAACTCGCCGCCAGCCAGGCCGAGACCGCCGCCGAGCCCCGCCGCAGCATCGCGGAGACCCAGGCCGCCGCCGTCGAGCGGGCCCGGATGGAGCGGGCCACCCGGCCTCTCAACCCGCCGTCACCCAGCCCCCGGGCCCAGGCCGACCGCCAGGCCGAGACCGAACGGGCCCGCGCCGGCTGGAACGTCCGGCTCACCCGCTGGCTGGCCGAACAGGAGACCGCCGAATGAGCCCGGCCGCCGCCGGGCGGCGGGCCGACCAGGGGTTCAGCACTGGTAGGAGTCTGTGATCGGGGCCATGGCCCCGATCGCACGTACCTTGGCTCAACCCCTGGTCGACCCTCCCCTGTTGGTCCCGGTGGAGGCCGTGCGGCCCGCTCCCGAGCCGGGCAAGCGCCGCCGTCGGGCCAGGCGTCGGCCGGCGGGGCTGCGTCCGCGCCGCCGTCGCAGCGCGGTGCAGATGCTGCTGCCGGGCCTGGCCGGTGACGAGCTGGCGTTGCGGCTGAGCTGCCCGCACTGCGACGCCCGCGCCGGGCAGCCCTGCGTGCGCACGGACACCGGCCAGACCGCGGTCCGGCCGCACAAGGGGCGCCGCACCAAGGCCCGCCAGCTCCAAGAACGCCAGCGCGCCGCCCGGCAGTACCGGAGCGGCGCGTGAACCGATGGCGGGACCGCTACAGCAGGCCGGCCGCCTTCAGCACGGAGGCAGCTTCCGAGAGCCGCTTGAACGCGGCGTCACCGATGCCGTGGTGGTGGTCGGGGTGGTGGAGCCGCGCGGCCGTCCGGTACGCGGTTTTGAGCGTTGTCACCCCGTCGTCCCGCAGCCGGGCCAGGTCGAAGACGACCACCCGCGCTTCGGCCGTCGACAACCTGCCGCGGCGGAAATCGGACCAGGAGGAACGGCGGCGCCGCCGTTCCTCCTCGGCTCGGCGCTCGTACTCGGCGTGCCGGCGCTGCTGTTCCTCCCGCAGCCGCTCCCACGCCTCGTGCGCCTCCCGTTCGACGCGTTCTTCCTCGGCAGCGGCCGCCTTGGCTTCCCGGTACCCGCGCGCCTTACAGGCGTCCGAGCACCACCGGGGCTTCCGCCCGCCTTGCGTGGGTCGCGTCCAGGAGTAACCGCACCCGTCGCACCTCAATCGCTCCGTGCGCGGCGGCCTCGGTGGAGGTACCCGCCTCTCCCTGACGTTCCGCCCTGCCATAAAGCCCCATCCGATCGCCGAGCCTGAAGCTCCCTCACCCGAGAGCCCGTCACGATTCGAATCGTAACGGCCCCGGCCGCGTCACGATTCGAATCGTGACGCACCCAGGAGCGGCAACAGGTCGACCTTCCTTCCGGTCCAGCCCGAATTGATGACATGCCCCGACCATGTCAAGCGATTGGTTTGGTTGTTTGGTTTCGTTAGGTAATTTAGTTAAGTTTGGTTTGGTTGGGTAATTAGGTTAGGTTAAATTGGTTGGGTTTGGTTCCGTGCTAGGATGGTCAAAACGAGGCGTTGCCTCCGTTTGGTCGGCCCCCGGGGTCGGCCACCCAGTGAGTCAGGGAGCCCTGCCGTGACCCAGCTGTCCGATCTGCAAGCCCTGCTTGCCCCCAAGCCGCCCGGCGTCTGCCGCTACCCGGACTGCAGCCTGCCCACGGCTTCGGGCGACGGGGCGGGCGGCCGCCCGCCCGGGTTCTGCGACGACCCCGAGCACAGCAAGGCGAGCGCCCACCGCCGCCGTACGGAGATCAAGAAGCTGATTGCGGGCCTGGCCGCCGAGGCCCCGGTGCCCGACGACCCCGAGCGGCCCGTGGAGATGGGCGAGATCCGCGGCCGGGATCTGCTGCGCGAGGCCGGCCGGTTGCTGGTCCAGCAGCAGCGGACCAGCACCGAGCAGGCCACCGTCTACGCCGCCCTGATCGAGCAGCTGCAGACGATCAGCGACCCCGAGGCGGCCGCCGCCCAGATCCAGACCGAACGCGCCGAGCACGCCGCCGAGCTCACCCGGATTCAGGCCCAACTCGCCGAGGTCGAGCGAGGGCAAGCCGAGTTGGTGGCCCTGCGGGAGGAGGCCGAGGCCGCCGCCGAGGAGGCCGCCGCAGCCGACGTGCTGTGGCTGCTGGTCGCGCTGAACGCTCTGCGCCGCGAGGAAGCCGTCCGGGCCGAGGCCGCCGAGCGGGTCACCGAGGCCCAGGCCGAGGCCGCTGCCAAGATCCTGGAGGTCGAGGAGAAGGCCGCCGCCGAGGCCGCCGAGGCCGCCAAGGCCGTTGCCGCCGCCTCCGAGACGGTCGAGGACGCTAAGGCTGCGCTCGTGGCCGCGCGCACGAAGGCCGCCGAGCAGGTGGCCACGGCAACCGCCCAGTGGGAGGAACTCCAGGGGGTCGTACGGAAGGAGAAGAGCCGGGCCGACGACCTGCAGCGCCGGCACGCCGGCCTCACCGAGGAGCTGGCGACGGAACGCGCCGAGGCGCGCGACGCCCGCCAGAGGCTCCGCCAGGAGTACGCCGAGGAGCGCGCGCAGTTCGAGCAGCAGCTGAGTGCCGCCGTCCAGCGCGCTGCCGACGCCAACGCCGCTGCCGACGAGCTGCGGCGCGAGCTGACTCGGACGCTGCTGCCGGTCGGCGCCGACACCCGTGCGGAAGGGGCCGCCGAAGGCCCGCACGAAGGCGCGGCCGCGCCGACCTCCGCCGGCACTGCCGCCGCCGAGGAGGAGCTGATCGCTGCGGCTCACCCGTATGTCCGGGGCGCCACCAAGGGCGTCAACAAGACCGCCCGTGAGGTGCTGTACCGTCTCGGCGCCGCAGTCTCGAACGGCGCCGCCGGGGTGAAGGCGGTCGCGCGGGCGGACGCCGCCGCGCTGGCCGCGAACCCGCCCAGGATGCCGGACACGCCGGAGGGCCGGAGGCTGGGAGCCGCGCTGGAGGCCTACGCCGCCGAACACCCCGCAGAGGCGGCGGTGCCGCCCGCCGCGGCCGGCGCCGCCGCCGAGGCGGAGCTACTGGCCGCCGCCGAGCCGTTCCTGACCGAGCGCGCGACGGGACTCTCCCAGCGGGTGCACGGCATGCTGGACCGCCTCACGGTGGCGCTCCAGCACGGTGGCGAGCCCGACCAGGTCCGGCAGGTCCGTCGCGACATCGGAGCGCTCCACGTCAGCTCGCTGAAGCTGCCGGACACGGCGGACGGGACCCGGCTGCGGCGGGCTCTGGATGCGTACACCGGCACGCCCGCCCGGCCCGTGGGGCAGCGGATGCGGTGGTCGAAAGACGACACGAAGCCGATCAAGCCGGGGCGCGAGCAGATCCCGCTGTTGAAGGACGGCGAGGACAGCTGACGTCCGGCCACCTGTAGCCCCGGCGGGAGGTGCTCGCCGGGGCTACAGCCGCACCAGGGCGGTGGGGTTGTCCGCCCAGGGCGGCAGGTCCGCGAGGTAGCGGTCCAGCGCGCGGGAGCCCGGACGGTACCGGGCGTGCTGCTCGATCGTGGCTCGCAGGACGCGCCGCTGCTGCATCTCCCGGATCAGGCCCCGTCGCATGGAGTGCCCGGTGTAGCGCGGGCGGGTGCGGCGCAGGGTCCGGCGCTCGACCCGCAGCCGGGACCGGTACTCGTCCCGGTCGGCGGCGGGCAGCGCGGCCAGGGCGGCGGCCTCGGCCGCGGTGCTCAGGACGCGCCGCTGTTCGGGCGTCCACGGCTCCACCAGGCGGGCACCCGCGGCGGCTGCCGCGATGATGTTGCGCACCGTCCGGCCGCTGATCCCCAGGGTCCGCTCCGCGTCCGCCGTGGGGCGCCCGGCCGGACGGCGCCCGCCGGCGCCGCCGACGCGGCCGTGCCGGTCGACGCGCCGCAGCAGCGGCCCGGGCCCCGCGCGCTGTTCGTCCAGGACCCGCGTCCACTCCCGGTGCGCGGTCACCGGGCACAGCTCCGGGGTGTCCTGAGCGAGGATCCGCACCCGGTGGTCGAGCCGGCCGTGCGGGTTGACCTTGTCGGTCGGCACTCTGACCTCCAGCGCGGGCCGGACGACCTGACAGCCGGCCACCGGGTCGAGGTAGCGGGCCGTCAGCTCGACCACGTGCACGCGGTCGAGCCCGGCCGGCTCCGAGCACCGGCCGGCCATGTACCAGTCCAGCAGCAGGGCGTAGGCGTCGCGCAGGCCCCGCACCGTGGTCCGGTCGCACGTGGCGACCATCGCGGCCAGGTCCTGAGGCGTGACCGGGGTGGCCTGCAGCGCGCCCGCCGCTTCCGTGCCCCCGCGCGCCTCGGCCGCCGCCCGGTGCGCGACCACCGCGTGGGCCAGGCGCCGGTCCTCACCGTCCAGCGGGTGCCGCGCGAGCTCCAGCCAGGTGGACAGCGTGCCCAGGTGCGCGTCCAGGGTCGAGGTCGGGTGGTGCAGGTCCGCCAGGTGGGTCAGGTAGTCGGGCAGCGTGCCGGGGTCGGTCGGCACCCGGCCCCGCTCCGCGCACCAGGCGGTGTAGCCGCGCACGCGCGAGCGGCGGGCGGCCCGGGTGCCGGCCGGCACCGAGTTGGCCGCCCGCCAGGCGGTGCGCGCGGAGATCACGCGGCCGGAGGAGGTGACCACCCGCTCCCCCGGCCCCGGGTAGGCCAGCCCCTCGGCGGCGGCCAGGCCATCGCCGAGGGGCAGCGGCACCGCCGTGTCGGATACCCCGACGACGCTCACCGCGAGGGCCCTGCCGAGGCGCGCGGGACCGGCCGGCCGCAGTCCACCAGCAGCTCGCCGGGCACCCCGTGCCGCAGCCACTCCCCCAGCAGCGGCATGCCGTCGTGCAGCAGCGGCCCGCCCTGGTGGCCCATCAGGTCCGAGGCGGTCCGGGCGTCGACCGGCAGGCCGAGGTAGGCCGTCCCCGGATCCCGCCAGGTGGGATCGATGGCGGCCCCGGCCGCGTCGCCGCACCAGGCGTGCCGCCTCGGCTTCAGCCCGTCCCAGGCGAGCCCTTCGACGTAGGCCAGGCCGTCCCCGGCGCACGCCCGGGACACCGATTCGATGTAGCAGCGGCCGGCGTCGCCCTGTAGTTCGCCCGAGTGCCACGGTGTCGGGCGGAACAGCCGGCCGACGTCCAGCAGCAGCTCCAGCGCCGAGCCGTACCGCCAGCCGTTCCTACGCTCGGACACCCCCACGATGTCCAGTTCGAGCGACGTCACGACGACCGATTCGGCGGGCGACAGGCCCGCCGGCGGGAGCCCCGTGGTCACCCGGCCGACCCCGCTCCGGTCGGCCAGACCACCAGGGTGTTGGCCGGCACCGGCCACTCGGCGGGCGGCACCAGCTCCACCCCGGCCGCCGCCAGGATGGCCTCACTCTGGCAGCAGAGTCCGCAGACCTCCACGGAGCGGCCCGGGGTGGCACGGGAGCGGCCCCCGGTATCGCCGTCGAACAGCGCGAGCGGGCCGTTACAGCGGGGGCACTGCGGCGGGGTGGACTGATCGGCGGTGGTCATTCTGATGCTCCGTTTCCGTCGGTCGAGCGGGGCCGCAGGGCGGGCACGAGGCGTCGCAGCAGCCATCCGGCGAGCGCGCCCCACATCGTCCCGCAGGCGGCCAGGTAGGTGATGGTCGGGGTGTCCGCGGCACCGGTCTGCGCGTACAGCGTCACGGTGACGAGCACGGCGACGACCAGGGCGAGCGCGACCGGGGCGAGGCGGGTCAACACGGCGGCGTGTCGGACGTCGGGTCCGTCACGACATCGAATTTGGGGCAGGTGTGCCAGTCGCCCGGCTCGCCGGTCTCTGTGACGGGGGCCACGGTGTAGGTGCCCGCCCGCATCTCCAGGACGACGTGCCCCAGTTCGTCCTCCACGGCGGCTCGCAGGTCGGCGCGTGCGCAGTCGGGCGTCAGTTCGTCGGGCAGCAGCCGGTAGCAGGTGCCGACGTCCCAGTCCTCGACGTCGAACAGCTGCCAGTTCGACGTGTCGTTGCCCAGCAGGTCCCCGGGGAACCAGGCCAGGACGTGGGTGTGCGGGCGGCCGGTGGCCGGCAGGGGCGTCGGACCCAGCCACAGGAACCGCGGCCGGTCGGTGACGTCTGCGTGTTCAAGGACGTACGTGCCGGACGGCCACAACGTCCCGTCGTACATGTTGGCGGTCAGGCCGAGTTCGGCCGGGTCGGTCCGCTGCCACGTTGCGCTCCGGCCGTCCAGCGGCCCGCCGACATAAGGCACCTCCTCCGTCTCGGACCCGGGCAGCCCTTCCCAGAGCCGCCCGCGCTCCCCGTTGCCGGGGTCCGTCGTCAGCGCGGTCCATACCCTCATGGCCACCCAGTCCGGTTCGGCGTAGGTCGCCAGGGCGAGCCGGTAGCGGTCGGCCGCAGTCCCGTCCCGACGGATCCCGGCGATCTGCCAGCCGTCCGGACGGCTCCAACTGATCTCCACACCGTAGCCGTGCCAGTGCGACGGTTCGACGAAGGGGTGCCCGGGGTTCCACCTCCAGGTGCATGCCGCCGTATCGTGGTGGTCGGCGCGGTACACCACCTCTTCCAGCGCGGTGCGGACCGCCTCCAGGTAGTCGGCCGCGGTCACCGGGTGGGCCCCAGCCACAGGAACCGGGACCGGGGCCGGTCGGCCCTGTCGCCGTGGTCGAGGACGTAGCAGCCGTACGGCCACCACGTCCCGTCGTACGAGCCGGCAGGCAGGCTGACCGCGGCTGATTCGCTCCGTTGCCACGTCATCGCCCGGCCGTCGAACGGGCCTCCGGCATAGAGCAGCTCCACCGGCGCACGGAGCCCGGGAACTCCCTCCCAGATCCGCCGTGGGCGGTTGTCGGCGCACGCGTCCCCCACCAGCGCATCCCACACTGCCCCGGCGACCCAGTCGGGTTCGGCCCAGGTGGCCAGCTCCAGCCGAGACCGGTCGGTCACCGAGTCGTCCCGGAGCCCGGCGACCCACCAGCCGGATACCGCAGTCCAGGTGACGGCGACCCCGTCCCCCTCCCACACCTCCCGGTTGACGACGTCGTGGCCGGGCGTCCACCGCCAGGCGCAGGCCGCGTCCGACTGGGATCCGCCGTCCGGCCGGATGTTGCCGAGCTCGGCCCGGACCGCCTCCAGGTAGTCGGTCGCGATCACCGGGTGGGCCCCGTCCCGAGCGGGCGCCGGACGGGCGGCAGTTCGGAGGCGGGGCCGCCGCCGGCCGCGCTCCCGTGGGCGCTGTGCCCGTGCCGGGCCGCCACCAGGTCGCGGACCGCCGCCCGGAGCCCGGTCTGGCCCGGGTTGCCGGTGTCGTCCGAGTCCCCGTCAGCGGCCGGGCCGCCGCAGTGCCCGCAGCCCTCGTCCTGGCACGTGGTGCTCGCCCGGGTCCAGAAGTCGTCGTCGTCATCCATGGTCGTGTCCTTCGGGTAGGCGCCAGCGGGCGCGGGGGTCTAGGCTGCGGGCCAGGTCTGTCCCGAACAGCACGGTGGCGCGGGTCCACCAGCCGAGGCCGGCCGCGAGCTGGATGAAAAGGAGGCGGCCCAGGACGGGGCCGGTCCGTGCCAGGCCGTCCCCGATCACGGGGACGGCCGTCGGGTCGTCCAGCCCCCAGCGCCACAGCAGCACGCCGGTGACGGCGGTGCCGGTGAGGACGGCGAGCACCCGGGCGGTGAACTCGTCCCCGGGCATGTGCCCGTCGGGGTCGATCAGCGGCCGCAGCCGGCCGAACGGATCGGTCATCACGCCTCGGCGTCGGAGCGCTGGGCGGCGGACTGCGCGAGCGTGGCGGCGCGCTGGAGGGCGTCGATCAGGTACGGGATGTCGTCCAGCGCCACGCTGCAGCCGTGCGGGTCGGTCCTCAGCCGGACGCCGGGGCCGATACCGGGGATCTGCACGTCGAAGAGGGCCAGGACGTCGAGGTCGGCGTCGGCGTACTTCCACACCGGCGTTCCGGGCTCCGGGCCGACGACGGCGATCGGCTCATCCGGCTTGCCGGGGCTGGTGGTGCGGAGCTGCACGGGGTTCTCCTCAGCGGGCGGTGGGGTCGGCGGGGCCGTCGAGGTCGACGGGGACGTACCGCGGGCGCGGCGCGAAAATGGGCAGCCAAAGTTCCGTGGTCAGCGCGGCGGCGACGGCCGCCCCCCACCTGGCATCGGCGGCCTCCATCGGCCACCCCGTCAGGTGGAGGGTGTGGTGGAGGACCACGACCCCGGTCACACAGCCGAGGACGAGCAGTCCCAGCATGATCAGCCCTGTACGCCAGGACCACGCGGCGGGCCGGCCGCCGGTGTGCACCGACTTGCCCGGTCCGCCGCGTTCGGCGGACACCACGAGGTTTTTCAACGGGACCTCCTACCGGCCGGAGCCGATCTCACGTCATGTCATGGGAGTTGAGCGTTCGGTGATTACCGATAAGGGCAGCATATCGGCAATCACCCATCGTGACCGGTCAGTTGGCACTTTGCCATCGAACGCCCGCACGGGGCTGTTCGGCCTGTGCTACAGCTTCGACAGCACGCGGTCGATCGTGCTGCGGGCGATCCCGGTTGCGCGGTGCAGGTCCAGTTTGCCGATGCCGGCGTCGAGGCCCCAGGCGATGAGCCGATCCCGGTCCGCGGGCTCCGGCGCCGCCTTCCACCGCTCGAAGAGGAGGGGGGCGATCTCGTCGACCCAGGTCGACGAGCCGTGGTCCATCACCGCCGGCCACGGCTTCCAGCGGTCCGTGAGGGGCGGGAGCGGGGCCCCGGCGGAGGGGAGCGCGTCCGCGGCCGCCGCGAGGGCTGCGGCCTGCTCGCCCGCCAGGCGGGTCAGGACGGCGTGCCCGAGGCGTTCGGCCGCCCCCGGGAACCAGGCGGCGGGGTCCGTGGGCGGCACCGGGTCCTGCTCGGTCGCGAAGGCCAGGACGGCGCGGCGCCAGGCGGCGGCGTCGGACCGGGTGGCCCAGTCCCCGAAGTCGTCCCGGGCCGGGACCTTGTCCGGGTGGTCGAGCAGGGACCGGAGCTCCCATTCGGTGAGCGCCAGCCGCTGGCGCCGGGCCAGGTGGGCGATGCTCGGGACCCAGGGTTCTACCTCCCGGACAGCGTCCTGCTGCACCTCCGCGCAGTTGACGCGGCGGCAGACCAGGACCACGCCTCCGAGGCGGTGGGCGCCGTCGAACAGCCAGACGTGGGCGCCGTGCCTCACGTCCGACTCCAGCGGGCCGGTGCGCGTCGAGATCTCCGTGAAGGGGGTGGTGACGGCGTGCAGGCCCTCACCATGGGGGTCCGGCGGGAAGGCCAGGCCGTTCAGGACGTGCTCGGTTCGGATGGACACGCAACCTCCCAGACGCTACATCTGACGATGGAAAATGTAGCGCCCGGGACGCTACATTTCAAAGCGCATCATGTAGCGAGTCGCTCAGGCGGGGGTGGCCACGGACTCGGCCGCTTCGCGCGGCACTCTCGTCCCGCGGAGCCCCCGGCCGACCGCCCGCAGCCGGGCACAGGGGAGTTGGCGGTGGTCGCCCGCCACCCGATCCGGGCGGTGCTAGAGGGTGAGGCTCAGGTGTGCGAACCCCGACGGGATCGCCGTGGGGTCGTCGTCGCTCACGAGGTAGACCAGTTCGTCCGGGTTGTCGGGGCCGTAGCCGAGGGCGTCCAGCCAGGCCGCGACGTCGGGCCGCTCCAGCAGACCCGGGTACTGGGGGCGGTCGGGGTCGGCGAGTTCGTGGCCGGGGACCGTGTCGCCGGGCGCGGCCGACACCAGGTGGATCGTGGGCATGGTCAACTCCAGGGGTTGTTGCCGAACGGGATCCCTCCGGGGCTGATGATGGGCGCCATCGTAGCGCCGGCCCCGGGGGCGGGTGTCACTTCCGCAGGTCGGTGCGGGCGCCGCGGCCGGGCCGGTTGGCGGTGGCCGTGCGGACCTCCGTGGACTCGTACAGGGCCGAGGGGCGGCCGGTCGGCCCTCGCTGGTACGTCCTGGCCCGCACTCCCCACCGGCTCATCTGGCCGCGGGCGGAGTCCGGCCTGATCTCCAGGTGCTCGGCGACCCGGTCGACACTCCACAGCCGGGGCACCAGGGCGTCCACCGGCACCTCCTGTTCGGTTCCGTCGTCCAGGGCGACGGTCACGGTCCCGTCGCCGCAGGCGGTCACCTCGCCGTCGCACGGGTCGGAGCCGGGCAGGACGTGGGCGGGCACGGTGACGCGGGCACCGACCGCCGGAATCGGACGGTGGAGCACGTCCAGGAAGCCGAGCCGGCGGCCGCCGTGGCCGAGCACCTCCCAGCCCGCCGCCACGAGTGCCTCGGCCATGCGGTCGAGCAGGCCGGCGTCCGTGACCGCGTTGCCCTCGGACCAGGGCGCGTCGGTCCGGATGAAGTGCGCGTTGCCGGACGGGCTGACGACGCATACCAGCGCGGTGGTGTCGATGCCGGCGGCGGCGAGCGTGGCCATGACGGCCGCGCTGTCGTCGGGGGTGAGCGTGCCGTAGGCGGCACCGTACAGGGGCGGGACGTAGGGCATGGCAGGCCTCTCTGTTCGGTGGGGTCGGTTGCCCCTAACTATGCATCAGGTGATGCGATGTCGGCGCGAACTCCCCGCGCATTCACCCGATCTGGTGAAGAGTGGGCCCGAACCGCAGAACTGTACATCGCTGTACAATGGATATGTATAGTGGTGTACATGATTCTCGTTGAGATGGCGGCGGACTCCGCCCCGACCCGTGACCTTGTCGACGTTCTGGCCCAACTGCTGCCGGGCCAGAGCACGGGCAGTGACCCGGAAGCGACCCGGTGGGCGGTGGCGGCGCGCACCCCGGTCCTGCGGGTCGTGCCGCACCCGGACGTCGACGAGTGCGGCTACAACCCCCCGACCACCCACGCCGTGTACTCGGTCCGTTGGTCGCTGCCGGTGCTCTGCCAGTACAAGGAACGCGGATACGCGCCCGGCTGCGAGGCCTGCGAGAGCGTCCGGCAGTGGAATGACCTGAACGAGGGCGCCCCGGTCCCGGCCCCGGCCGAGGGCGAGTTCACGCACACGTGGTGGGAGGACGTCGCCCCGGTCACGACGGTGCGGGCCAGGATCGTCCCGGCGGACCAGAGGATCGGCAACCTGCCCGAGCCCGACCTGTCCCACCTCGGCGAGGCCGAGATCCGGTTCCTCGGCGGGTCCGAGCAGGCCGCCGAGGTCGCGCGGCGTCACCAGGTCGTCCAGACCCAGAACGACCGCACCGCCGCCCGCTACGACTGGCCCAAGCTCGCCGAGGTGCTCGCCGAGCTCCACACCACCCTCACCCCGCCCCGCTTGGACCCCCTGCAGCGGATGGCCGTCGGAGGCGTCCGGGTGCACCTGCTCGAACAGGAGCTGACCAACGCCCGCAGGAGCCTGGCCCAGCTCACCCGCAACGCGCGCGCGGTCACCAACCCGACCACCGACAAGCCCGCGCACACGAAGACCAAGGTCGCGGGCTACGCCGGGATTACCCGCGCGACGCTGGACGCCTACCTCCGGGGTCCTGGCGACTGACCAGCCGCCGCCCGCCGACCGTGCAGTGAACCGAAGCGAACCGACCAGAAAGGCCTCTACACCATGTCGAACGTCCGCGTGTTCAAGCTCGACAACGGCCGCGTAGCGCTGGAATCGCCCTACCATCCTGAACTTCCTTCGGCCGCCAGGGAGATCGGCGGACGCTGGGATGCCGCCGCCCGGCACTGGTACTTCGATGCCAGGGACGAGGCTCTCGTCCGTGACCTCGCCCTTGAGATCTTCGGCACCGACGGCAGCCCCGCCGCCGAGGGCGATACCGTCACGATCCGGCTGGACATCAGCAACACGCGTCAGCAGGACCTCCGCTACGGCGGACGGCTGATTGCCAGCCGTCCCGAGAAGAAGGGGCCGGTCCGGCTGGGCGTCGGAGTGATCCTGATCTCCGGCGGATTCCCCGCCTACGGCGGCACCGAGAAGTACCCGGAGCTGGAGGCCAGGAAGAACACGGTCGTGGAGGTTCGCGACCTGCCCCGCAAGGCCGTCGACCTGGACGACCCGGACGTGACTGTCGTGGACGAGCACGTGGGCGTCGAAGCCCTGCGGGCCGAGCGCGAACGCTTGGCGGCCCGGCTCGCCGAGATCGACGCAGTGCTCGCCTCCCAAGACCAGACCGCCCAGTGACCGGCGAGAAGGAGACGACCGTGGACATCCCCGAGGACGTGTGGGACGAGAAGATTCGTGCCGCCCGCGAGCGGGGCGCCAGCGCGTACGAGCAGACCGTGCGCGACGCCGCCGCCGGCCGCTCCGCCTCGGCCATCGCCCGCCCGCGCTTTCGGCATCAAGGACCGAACGACGATCACCGATGGGTTGCCGACCTGATCGAGTGACCACCACTACCAAGCGCGGCACCGTGGTGGAGATCCGCGCCCGCGGACCTGATGACGAGGCGCGGGGCCGACGGTCCGGCGGCGCGTCAGTGGTTGCTGGACACGCCACGGATGAAGGGCCCGACTTCCACAACAGAAGCCGGGCCCTTCTTTTGCCGGGCCGTGGCCGCTCCGATCGGCAATCGCCCACCGTGGCAGGTCGGTTGAGACCCTGCCGTCGAACGCCAGTTTTCCACCCGTGAAAACCTGAATCATGAGTTTTCGCGGGTGGAAACCCTGTATGTTGGTGCTGTGCGGGAGCCCCTGCACAGACCCCTCTCCGAGGAGGCGGCGATGGCCCGCGTCGACGTGCACGACTACTACGACCCCAAGGTTGACGAACCGCCGGTGGTTAGCCAGTTCGACCCCGACGCAGCTGAGAGGTTCACCGAGAACACCCGGTGGGACAACCGCCTGGACCGGCAGGTGGGCGTGAACGCCGGAGGGGTGGACGGCTACCACCAGGCGCTCTACCGCACGGCGGGGGGCAAGTGGGTGCTTCAGAGCTGGTGCGAGGACGCGGAGGACCGGGCGCGCTACCAGTTCGTCGACGACACCCAGGCCCGGACCTGGCTCCGCCACAACGAGGAGGAGGACGCCATTCGCCAGTTCTTCGGCGAGCGGGCCAAGGGCGGCCGCCCCAAGATCGGGGAGAGGAAGCGGCCCACGGAGGTCAAGCTGCCGGACTCCCTGCTGGCGGCGGTCGACCAGCAGGCCAGCGATGCGGGCCTGACCCGCGCCGAGATGCTGCGTCGGCTTATCCGGCTCGGCCACCAGGCGGGGGCGTACCGCGCACTGGGCAAGCCCGATGAACTGTGGGCGGCCGTCCGCGAGGCGGACGACTTCCTGGGGGAGAGCAAGGACGGGGCCACGGACCCGCACATCTCCGTGGCCGAGCGCACGTTCAACGCCGCCGCCTACCAGGCGTACACCACCGCGATGCGCGGCACCTTGAAGGCCGCGCTGGAGACCATGCTGCCCGCCGTCCGCGAGGCCAGCGAGGCCTACGCCCGGGCCGAGCGCGCCGAGGACCCCGACTCCCCCGTCCTGGCCATCACCTGGGGCCGCACGATGGGTCTGGACGCCCTGTACCGGATCCTCCGCGACCTGGAGGCCCTGCTGCCCACGGACGCCTCCTCCGTAACGCACCGCGCCGGCTCCGCCGACCCGAACGAGGACTTGGACTAGGCCGCAGCGTGCATCTTCCCCGGACACCCGGGGGTCGCCAGCTGACCGCGTGAAGGCCACCGCCGCCGGGCCCCGCTCCACCGCCGGACCAGAGACACGAGGAGAGGGCCCTGGCGGGTTCGGCTACCGCAGTGCCGATCGTCCTGGCCGCCGTCACCATGGCCAGGGGCTCAACAGGTTAGTGGCTAGGCCCCGTTGACCTGTCAAGGCCGGATTCAGCCGACCCCTATTCTCACCCCTGAAAGACAAACGACCGGACCACGGGAGAGCATCATGATCAAGCACGGCGCCGGGGACTTGGCCCGCCGGTACCGCTTCGGCCCCTTCGGCGAAATCCTCACCCCGTACGGTGACGGCTACAACACCGGCACCGGCGGGTACCTGTACCTGCAGACGCACAGCGGCGGAGCGGTCGCGGAAGCCCGCATCCTGACCGAGACGGCGGAGGCCTTGGAGCAGGCCCAGCGTCGCATGGTCGAGGCGATGGAGCCGTGGGAGGGCGCGGTTCTCCTCTTGTCGTTCGCCGACGCGCACGAAGCCGCAGTGGACGAGGTCAGCGAAGCTCTGGCGAACTTCCGCCAGGCCGACGAGCGGCCGGGACACTTGGGCGCGGAGGAGGCATTGGAAGATCTGGACGGAGTGCTGCAGAGTTTCGCGTCGGCCGCCGACTGGGCGGACGGCGCCACCCGCCCGGAAGCTGCGGACCGGGCGGTGAAGCGGCTCCAGTCGCGGCGTGAGCGGTTCGTGGAGCAGGCCCGGACGGGGCTTCCGGCCGGCATCGAGTTGCCGGGTGAAGAATGGTTCGAGTCGCGCCCCTGGAAGGGTGACCGCCGCCACTACGCGCCGCGGCTCCAGGCATTGGCCGGGTAGCCGCCGTCAGGAACACACGCCACCGCGGCGTGACCCCTGCCCCGAGCCAACGAGGACGCCCTGACGCTGGCGGCCCGCACCGCGGCCGACGATCTGGCGGTGGCGGAGCTCGCCGGGCTGACCGGTGAGGCGGCCGCCGTGGCGACCGCGTTCCGATCGGCTCTGGAGTCGGCCCGGGCGGCCGGAATCCGGGCACTTCCCGCAGGGGACGCAGCAGCGTGACCGAGGCCGCCCGTGCGGCGGTCGACTGAGGCTGAGAAACGGAGGGGCCCGACTCGCGTTCTGGGAGTCGGGCCCCTCCGTCGTGGGCACGGTTGCGCAGTGTCTAACGGTTCCTCCGGAGGTGCCGGAGGCGGGCGCGAGGAGTCACATGTTGCCGAACATCGAGTGGCAGAGCTGCAGCAGGTTCGGGGGCAGTTGCCCGGACTGCCGAGCAGCGGCGCACAGTTCGCCCGTGCCGACGCCCGGCAGCGGAACCACTGGGCTGCCCGGAGCCGGCTGCGCGGGCGGCGCCGCGGGCGGCCGAGCACCGCCGGCGGAGGGTCGGGTGGGGCGGGCGGCCGGCGGCCGCTTCGACGGACTGCCCGGCGTCGAGGGCGCCGCCTCGGCGTCCGGCTCGCTCGCGTCGCCGCCGGCGGCCGCCGGGTCGGTGGTCGGGTCGGCTGCAGGGGACGGGGCCGGGGGCGCGGGGGCCGCCACGGTGGTGACCGTCGAGGAAGGGGTGGCGGACGGCGCGGACGCCGATGCCGGGGCGACCACCAGGGGGCGCCACGGGTCCGCCGCTGACTGCAGCACCGGCACGTCCGGGCGGTCGAGCTCGCCCGCCTCGGCGGCCACCAGGAGCACCAAGGGGACGGCCAGCACGGGGGCGAGCGAGAGGAGCCCGGCCCGCCGCCGGATCGGCCCGGCCGCGACCGGTGGGCGAGACTCCGGCGGCGCCGCCGGAGGAACCGGTGGGCGGCGCGGCCGAGGAGGGGTTGGCACCCCCACCGGGACCGCGCCGAACGGGGCGCCGGCGGGGGTACGGCCGCCCGCTGCCGCGGTGCCGACAGGGGCGCTGCCGAAGACCGGCGCGGGGGTGAAGAGCCGGCCGACGTCGAGCAAGAGGGCCAGGGCGTTGACGTACCGGTGTCCGGGCCGCGCGGGCAGCAGCGAGGTGGAGCCGAGAAGGTCATCCACAAGGAGGCGTTCAGCATCCGTTAGACGGTCGGTTGACGACGGCTGGTCGGCGCTCACGGAGCCTGCACTTTCAGAGGAGGGAAGCGGTCGGCTCAGAACAGCCGGCCTTGGGTTGCGAAGGGGTCGCCTCGGGCGATGACGTCCGCAAGGATTCCCGCCAGGCGGTCGGGGTCGCGCTCGCCGTCGCGGACGGCCGCCAGGAGGGCAGTCCGGATGGCGACCGACTGCCGGTGCTGGCCGCGGAGGTCTGCCCGGCCGAGGCGGGCACCGTTGGTGATCCGGTCACGGGCTGCGGCCATCTGGATGTTGGCGGACTGTGTGCCGTCGATGAGGTGTTGAACCGTCGGTTCGTAGCGGCAACATGAAGGAGTGTCGCAGTCGTGGAGGATGTTGTACGAGGCCCGGATGGGGCCGTTGTAGGCCGACCATATCCACCGGCTGACGCGCACCGTCGATGAGGCGGAGTCGAGGAGCTGGTGGCCGCTGTCGTGGAACATCCCGTAGCCGTCGCTGATCGCTCCACACCACAGCCAGCATGTCGACGTCCTGATCACCTTGCTGGTGAACCGCGCCCAGGTGTGCGGAGTGGTGTAAGGCGGGCGCTCCCACGGTGGCAGGGTCACCGCCCACCGCCCCGCGGCGACGGGCCGAAGGAAGCACGGCGTTCGGGGGCGGTCCGCAGGCCCGCGGACCGCCCCCGAACGCCGTTGCCGAATCGGATCACGGCGTCAGCTAACGGAAGCTGCCGACGGGTCGGCAGCGGCCACAGGGCCGGTGGAGACCTGCCCCGGTACGACCGTCCCGCCAGCCCCGCTGTCGCCCTCCCCCGTGTCCTCCCCGGCCGCGGCCGAGGACGCGCCGTCGGCGGGCGTGGAACCGCTCCGCCGGGACGCCTTGGTGGTCACCTTGGCCTGCAGCCCGTCCTGAACCGCCTTGACTCGCTTGGCGGGCACGACCTTGACGGCCCGTTCCACCTCAGCCAGGGGCACGCCGGTGAGCTCTGCCGTGGTCCTAGGCGAGCCGTGAACCTTGGCCGCCAAGGCCAGCACTTCATCGGCTGCGGTTTCGGCATCTGTCAACGCCTTGGCAGCGTCGGTGACCGCCTTCCGGGTGTTGACCAGCAGGACGTCCAGCGAGTCCTTAACGCGACCGTCCACCGCTTCCAGCGCGCGCCGACGCCGGCGCAGCTCAGCGACCGTCAGCACTTCGTTTGTTTCTGCCATGGGCCGATGGTAGCCCGCCCGTTGGCACCGGCGGCGGAAGATTCGGCAGCCGGTCGGGCGCCTGTCTCTCCGGGGTGTGGTTGGCGGCCCGGCAGTCCAGCTGCAGAAGGGGGCCGCACCGACTGTTCGTGGTGGTGGTCAACCCACCGCTTCTAACGGTTCCTGTCGGCAGATCTCACTGTGTCGCGATGACCTGTCACTACCACGCGCCTACGGCACGTTGCCGCCCTCCCCCGGCACCCACCCATGGGTGCTCTGCCCCCACACCCCCGTAACCGCGAGAAAAGACCAAGATCATCTACAGTGCTAAGGTATCGTCACTCTGTGACGATACGCTTCGCTAACTGATCTTGGATCAGGAAGGGGACAGCAGGGCGATGGGGAGTGGGGATGTTCTGACGCCCGAGATGCTTCGCGGGTGCGCAGAACCGGCGAAGGCCGAGCGGATGGCCGCCGCTCTGATCAGCGGCCCCGAGTTCTACCAGGCGTGCGGGCGCACGCTTCTCGCTCGGTTCCTACTGGCCGCCGGACGTTCCGGTGCCGACGTCGCAACGATGGTTCGGTGGATCGAGAACCCGAGCGACCCGACGCCGCTTCTGGTGCTGTGCGAGCACGCGGAGGACTTGCCCGAGGGATGGGTTCAGATGCCGGTAATGCCGGAGGACGTGCAGGCGTCAGCCCGGTACATGGCGCTGTTGGCTGTGAGCTGACCGGACATGCTGGACGCCATGGCTGTTGACGAGGGAGTGGCCGCCGATGCCGTGCGGCCGCTCTCCCGTCGCCATGGTGGCGAAGGCGAACGGTGGTCGCCGTGGCGTGGGTGACCAGGTTCGGCGCCGACGCGGACGGCGCCAAGGTCGAGTACCGGCTGACGGGCCGCCACGGGTGCGCGACCGCGGACGCGTCGCTGGTTGCGGCGGGCCCGGCTGTCGAGGCGATCCGGGCGCACGCGCAGGCCCTCGGCGTGGACCCGGCCGAGCTTTTCGGCAGCGACCGGCAGCGCCAGATGTGGGGCCGAGTCTCCAACCAGGCCGCCGTCCGTGGCGACTCCTATCGGATCAAGGCGAGCACCGCCGAGGTGCTGTTGAAGGCCGCGAAGGCCGGCGAGGCGACAGCCGTCTATGGCGAGGAGTTCCGGGCCGCCGTCGAGGCCGAGGCAGACCCCCAGGTTGCCTACCGGATGGATATCAACGAACGCCCGTTGATGTGGATCGGCAACGGGTTGCGAGAGTTCGGGATCGTCCCCGGAAGTGAGCTGACGAGCGAGCAGTTCGACATGGCCCGAGCCGTCATGAAGGGTGCCAGCCCGGTGACCGGCGAGCGGCTGGTGGAGCCCAAAATGGCCGTGGCCTCCCGCGGGAAGCTCGCCGCCAGGCCGCTGGTCGAGGCGATCCAGCGCGTCGCCGCAGAACGCGGCGTCGAGCCGCAGGGCTTGTTCAACAGCGCCCGCAAGCGGGACGCGTACGGGCGGATGGAACGGGGGGTCGAGCGCCTCGGCGACGCCCACCGCGTCCGCCTCGGCGACGTCGCCAAGCTCGCCGATGCGCTCAGGATCAGCACCGTCGAGCTGTACGGCCAGGCGGCCATGGACCGGGCCCTGCAGCACGAGGAGGAGCGCGTCCAGGTCGGCAACCTTGGGTTTGACCTGACGATCACCCTGCCCAAGGCTTACTCGGTCATGATGGCGTTCGCAGACGGGCCGTTCGCCACCGAGCTCGAAGAAGTCTTCACCGCTTCACTGACGGAGGCCGTCACCGCCGCCGAGGACTGGACCGCGTACGGCATGCGCGGCCACCATGGTGACGGGGAGAGCGGCGAGCGGGTGGCAACGTCCGGGCTCATCGGGTGGGTGAATTTCCACCGCGGTGCCCGCCCTGTAGGCAACGCGCCCTATGGTGACCCGCACCTGCACGGTCACGTCACCATCGCCAACATGGCGCGCGGTGAAGACGGCCAGTGGGGGACGATCGGCGCCGGCGGCCGCGATCTGTTCCGGCACGCGCATGCGATCGACAGCCTGATGCAGGCCCGCGTCCGGGCCGTCACGAGCGAGCGGTGGGGCATCGAGTGGCACCGCAACCCCGATACCGACGTGTGGCAGGTCACCGGTATTCCGGACGAGACGGTGCAGCTGTTCAGCAAGCGCAGTGCCGAGGTCCGCGAGCTGTTCGCGGCCCTCGGAATCCCCTTCGAGGAGACCACCACCCAGCAGCAGAAGGCGGCCGCTGCAGCCGTCGCCGGGCGCAAGGACGAGGCCGCGGTGTCCGCCTCGGACGAGACCCTGCGCGCCTACTGGCAGGCCGAGGCCGAGGCCGCCGGGCACGACCCGGCCGCGATCCTCGGCGCCGTCCTGGCCCCGCCGGCGCCGCCGCCCGCCGAGGCCGAAGCCGTACGGCTTCCGCGCGACGCGGCCGACGTCCACGGCATCGCCCGGTGGATCTTCCGCACCGACGAGGGACTGACCTCTCACCGGAAGGACTTCACCCGCGCCGAGGCTTTGTCCGCCGTCGCCGACGCCATCCCGACCGGTGTGCAGAGCCTGGCCCAGGTCGAAGAGCTGACGGACCGGGTACTGGCTCACCGTGGCCTGGCGATCCGGCTGGACGACCGACTGCCGGCCCACCTCAGCAACACGGCGCGCTACACCACCGCCGACATTGTGGCCGCCGAGCGGACGATCCTCGCGCAGGCCCGGGGCCGCTTCAACAGCGGCACCGCAGTGGTGGACGAGCCCACGCTGCAGATGGCCGTGTCCACCTACCAGGCCATCCAGCAGGCCGACAAGCCGGGGTTCGAGCTGTCTGCCGAGCAGCTCGCCGTGCTGCGGCGCATCCTGGTCGACGGTCACGGTGTGGACGCCGTGGTGGGTGTCGCCGGTGCCGGTAAGACCACCATTATGGAGACGGCCCGCATGGCGTGGGAGGCTCAGGGCCGAGTGGTCCTCGGCGCCTCCACCGCGGCGGTGGCGGCCGCCAATCTCCGGGCCGAGGCCGGTATCCAGTCCAGCACCCTGGCGCTGCTGCTGCAGCGCATCCGGCAGAGCGATGGCACCCGCGGACTGGTCGGCGTGGACGTGCTGGTGCTGGACGAAGCGGCCATGATCGATGACCGCCAGCTCGCCGAACTACTCGTCCACGCGGGCGCCACCGGTACGAAAATTGTCGGCATCGGCGACCCGCTGCAGCTGCAGTCTCCCGGCGTCGGCGGCGCCTTCGCCGCAGTGCATCAGGTAGTCGGCGGACACACCCTGTCGACCAACTACAGGCAGCGCGACGTCATCGAGCGGGCCGCGCTGCAGATGTGGCGCGACGGCGAGCGGCGCGAGGCCCTGCGCGCCTACGCGGACCGCGGGCGGGTCATCGTCACCGACACCCGCAGCGAGGCCCTGGCCGCCATGCTGGTGTCCTGGCAGGACGTCCGCGACCCCAGTGACGCGATCCACGACCAGATTGCCAGCACCCTGATGCTGGCCGCATCGAACTCCACCGTGGAGGAACTCAACACGGCGGCGCGCGCGATCCGGCGCGAGCTCGGCGAGCTCACGGGCCCGGACACCGAGTACCGGTTGGCCGGAGGCGGCACGCTCGCTCTGACCACCGGCGACGTCGTGATGATCCGCAGCAACGACTACCGCGCATGGAGGGGCGGAGACTCCGCCGACGTCCTCAACGGCTACCGCGGTGTCGTGGTCGAGATCGACGACCAGCGGCGCGTGCGGGTCGAGTGGAGAGAGAAGGCCGACGGCGGCGGGCACCGGCTTGTCCGCGAGTGGCTGGAACCCGAGTACATCGCCGGCGGAGGCCTCTCCCACGGTCTCGCCATGACCGTGCACAAGGCCCAGGGACTCACGGTTTCGGACGCGCTGGTGTACGGGCCGGGCCTGGCCGCGAACGGCGCCTACACCGCCCTCTCCCGTGACCGGGCGTCCGTCCGGCTGTACCTGCCGCGCGCCGACATGGAGGACGAAGAGACCCGGCTCACCCTCGGCGCTCCGGCATCGGACGCCGAGGCGATGGACCGCGCACTGGCCGCGTACTCCGCCCAGCTGAACGCCAACGACGGTCAGGAAGGACTGATTGTCACCGAGCTTGGCGAAACGCTGGACCCGCTCATCCCGCCGCCCGGAAGCCCAGCCGAGCCGGTGCCCACAGCCGCCACCCGACCAGTACCAGGGGCACGTCAGCCGGTGCCCACCGAGCCGGTGGCCACCGTCGCGCCGACGTTCGCCGAAGCCGTGCGCGACGTCCTGGCCGCGCACGCGGTGGACGCGTACGCCGTGCTGACACACCCCGCTTACCCGGCGCTGGACGAGGCCCTGGCAGACGCCGCCGCGGCCGGGCTGGACCCGGCCACGGTGCTGGACCGCGCCGTGTCCGCCCGCTCCCTGACGGACGCCGAGCACCTGCCCGTGCTGCTCGCGTGGCGAGTGGATCGCATCGTGGAGGGCGAGCGGGAAGCCGCCGCGCTCGCCGCCTTCCGTGCTGGTGAGGACCAGGGGCAGGAGGCCGGGGCGGAGTTCGCCGAGGCGGGCGCCGAGGTGGACGAGGTGGTGGTGGACGGCGCCGCCGTCGACGTCGACCCGGCCCCGGTCGAGCGCCGGCCGGTGCGTGGTGAGCGGCCCGGCGTCGAGCTCGCGGACGACGATCTGCGGGCGGTCGCGCACGCCCTGGCCCAGGCCGCGGCGGAGGCCGAGGACCAGGAGCAGGAGGCCGGGGCGGAGTTCGCCGAGGCGGGCGCCGAGGTGGACGAGGTGGTGGTGGACGGCGCCGCCGTCGACGTCGACCCGGCCCCGGTCGT
>NZ_JBHVRT010000052.1:67846-69977 GCF_042885555.1 Kitasatospora sp. NPDC058048
GTACGAGCGCCGGCCGACGTGGCGCGAGCGCCTGTACGGAGAGCTGACGGACGAGGAACTGCAGGCCGCCCACACGTCCGCGCTGACGCAAGCCCAGCAGGCCGCCGCGGCCGCCGCCGAGGCGATCGGCCAGGCCGCCGAGAAGCAGGGCCGGGCCGAGGCCGGCACCGGTGCCACCGCCCAGGCCGTCCAGGCCCAGGCCGAAGCCCTTCAGCAGCGCGCGGAGGCCGTCCAGGCCCTGGCCGAGCTCGCCCCGGAGATCGAGGCGACCGGAGCTCAGGCGATCGAACTTCGCGCCCGGTTGGCCGAAGCCGAGTCCGGCGCGGGGTCGCGCTGGCGGGGCCCGCGGGAGCGCGCCGCCGCCGAGGCCGCGGCGCTCCGCTCCCAGTTGGAGCAGGTCACCCGACGGCTGGTCGAGCTGGATATCCGGCGTGAGCGGCTGGACCGGCTCGCCGGCCCGGTGCCGACCCGCGCCGGCGCCGTCCAGCAGTGGGAGACCACCGCCCGCGCGCTGCCGCAGATGCTTACCCAGGCCCGCAGCAGCGATCTGCAGGACGCCGAACTGACCCAGGCGACCGTGCACGCCCTGCAGCAGCGCGCGGCCGAAGCCCGGGCCAGCGTCGAGACCCTGGCGGCCGAGCAGCAGATCAGGACCGAGCTGCAGCCCGCCGACTCCCTCACCGAGGGGCTGCAGCGTACGGCGGCCCGCATCACCGCCGCCGCCGACGCGCGCCGCGAGCAGGACGCGGCGTACGAGTACGGGTACGAGTACACCGATCAGGAGTGGGACCGGTCCGCCGATGACGGCGGCCGCAGCAGGTAGCACGCTGACCAGAAGGGGCAGCACCAATGGCCGAGGACCGATACGAGCAGTACCACGAGGTAGTGCGGAGGGTGGCCGGGCCGCGCGCCGCCGTGCTGATCGGCGACCCGGCGTGGCCCGCCCTCGGGGCGACCCTGGCGCGGGTCGAGCGAGCCGGCCACGACCCGGTGACCGTGCTCGGACGCGCCGTCGAACAGAGCCGCATCACCCCTGCCGTGCGCTCCGTCCCCGCGCTGCTGGCGTGGCGCATCAACCAGGACATTCCCGCCGACCCGGCCACGGCGCGGCCGCAGACGTTCGATCCCGAGAGCGTCCGGACGCCCGTGCGGCCCGACCCCGTCAGGGAGGCCGACGAGAGCGGCATCCCGCCGTGGCTCGAGCGGCCGCACGGCACGGTCCCGGACGCCGAGCTGCAAAGCCGGCTCGCCGACGTACGGTCAGCCGCGATCCAGGCCGGCCGCGACGCCAGCCGGGCCACCGAGCAGGCCACCACCGCCATGGAGGTAGCGCGCTCCCGCCGCGGACCGGTCGTCACCGCGCTGACCGAGCGGTACGCCGCTCTGAGCACCCGGGCCGGGGCGGTCGAGGAACTGCAGGCGCTGGACCGCGAGTACCGCGAGGTGCGGCAGGTCGGAGGCCTCGGGGACCGCACCCCCGACCAACTACAGGCCCAACTCGCTGCAGTGGAAGGCCGGTTGAGGGACCGGGCGATGTTTGGGCTGCTGCACGCCGTCCGGGGCCAGGAGCGGCGCGAGCTGGTGGCCGAGGCCGGCGTACTGCGTGACTACATCGACAACACCGCCCCCCGACTCGCCGAACTCGACTCCCGCCGGGCCGAGCTGGGGGCCGCCGCCGGTCCCGAGGCCACCAGGGCCGCGGCCTACTCCGAGTGGTTGGTGATGGACCGCACCCTGCCGCAGATGCTGGACACCGCCAGGGACAGCGACGTGGCGGCGGCCGAGCGAGAGCGCTACCGGGCCGAGCGGCTGGAGGAGCGAGCCGGCGCCCTGGCCGAGGAGTACGACCAACTGGCCACCGAGGACGCGTCCCGCACGGTTCTGCCCCGAGGTCGGGCCGAGGCAGAGGAGGCGGGCCGGACCAGCCTCATCGAGGAGGTGGCCACCCTGGCAGTCGTGACCGTGGTGGCCAGCGCCGCCGCGGGGGCGGCCGCCGCGGCCGCCGCGGCGGAAGCCGCCGAAATCGCGTACGACATCACCACCGGCGTGGACGCCGCCGGCACGGGGATCAGCATGTAGAGCGTTCGTCTCCCAGAGACGGCGGTGGCCCCGACTCGAACGAGTCGGGGCC
>NZ_JBHVRT010000053.1:0-68201 GCF_042885555.1 Kitasatospora sp. NPDC058048
AGGACCGCATGGTTCAACTTGATCGTCACATCGTCAAATGATGCCGCCCGTAACACTGCTGGTCACATCGCCGCCGCAATCACGCACCAGGTCGTTAGTACGGCAACGGTGCTTACCGTGACGGTTGTTGGGTTCGCTCGCTGGGCTGTTCACGGGTGGGGACATGTCCGATCCCGGTGGCGTGCTGATCGTGGACGACACCGGGTTCCTCAAGAAGGGAACGCGGTCGGCCGGGTAGGCCCCGTAGCCGATGCCGCATCAGGCAACGTTCGCCCTGTCGGAGGTCCTGCCTGTCGATGGCTTCGGCCGCTGGCGATAATCGTCCGATGAGTGCCATCGAACGTCCTTTGCCGCCCCTGAACGCCGACGAGAGCACCACGCTCGAAAGCTGGCTTGACTTTCACCGCGTCACCCTCGCCGTGAAGTGCGAGGGCCTGGACGATGAGCAGGCCGCTGTCGCGTCCGTGCCACCGTCCGGCTTCACCTTGACCGGCCTCGTCCAGCACATGGCGGAGGTGGAGCGGAACTGGTTCCGCCGAGTGTTCGCCGGAGAACAGGCCCCGCCCATCTACGACCCGCAGGCCGACCCGTCTGCCCCCGACGGCGGCTTCGAACTGGCCGAGGGCGCCACACTGCACGACGCCCTTGCCACCTGGCATGCGGAGATCGCCCGCGCCCGCGAGCTCTGCGCCGGCCGCGCTCTGACCGACACCGGCCGTTTCATGGAGCAGGACGTCAGCCTCCGCTGGATCTACGTCCACATGATCGAGGAGTACGCCCGCCACAATGGCCACGCCGACCTGCTCCGGGAGCGCATTGACGGCACCACTGGTGTATGACGCCGGATCAGGCAGGGCCGCCGCCCTGTTGTGACACGACGCGCCGCCGGGTTCCGTGCCGGGCGGCGCGTCGTGTCAGGGTGCTCGGGTGGCTGAACGTGTGAGCGTGCGCGAGATCGATGACGACGAGGGCCTGCGCATCCTGCTCCGCGAGGAAGGCGTCTCCTTTCAACGCCCGAAGACCTGGAAGACCTCCCGCGACCCGGACTACGCGGCCGAGAAGGCCCGCGTCGAGCACCTCTGCGCGGCTCGCGGTCGGGGTCCTTGTGCTCGCCGCCGCGCTCGGCCCATCGAGCGGCGCACCCACCGAACGTTGCCTGATGCGGCACTAACCCCCCTCGCCGGAGCACGTGTAGAGGCGCTGCTGCATCGAGGCTTCCACCTGGGCGGCGATCCGGCGGTCGGAGGCGGCGTCGCAGATGCGCAGTTCGTGGTCGGCGGGCAGGGCGGTGAGTCCCCGCAGGGCCACGGCTGCCGTCCCGCTGTGGGGTTCGGCCGCTCGGGCGGCTTTCAGTACCCGGGCTCCCGTCCCGGTGGCGTTGCGTAGCGGCGGAAGCGATACGTGGTTGATCCACAGCGCGGCCGCGAAGGGCAGCAGGAAGGCCGCCAGCAGGAAGGCCGCCAGCGGGACGGGCCAGAGCCCTCGGTGCGCGCCCGTCCACGCCCCTGCGACCAAGAACGCGAGGAACACCGCGCCGATCAGCACCTCCATCCACCGGTTCACCCGGCATACGCGTTCGACGAGGTCCTCGTCGTCGGCCAGGCCCCGCGCCGCGAGCCGCGCGCGCAGGGCCTTCGCCTCCGGGGACTTCTCCACCGCCCAGCGCAGCGTGGTGAGATCGCCGGTGCGCGCGGACCCGAGTGAGCGCACGGCCGCCGCCTCGAACTCGTCTCCGGCACCGTCCTCCGCTCCCGCGCCGGTGCCGGCTGCGGCGGGCGTGGTCAGCGTGACGTCACCGGAGCGGGAGGCAACCAATCGGCCGCGCTCGTACATCTCCGTCACGGTCATCACCCCCAGGTTCCCGGCCAGGAAGGCGAGGTCGACCCGTGTCGGGTCGAACTCCCGCCCGGTCGCCAGCTGTTCCGCCCGGCGCAGCTCCCGCAGCCCGGCGTAGCAGCGCACGGCGGCCACGGCCACCGCCGCCGACACTCCCAGCAGAAGCACCAGGACCACCCACATGACGTCCCCTCTTCCCGTCGAGCCAGCCCCAGTGTGTGGCCCGCGAAGACCGTCGGGCAAGTGGCAAGTGTGTTATGCAGAACGGGAGTTGGCCCTGATCTGGCGCTTCCCTGCCCGCCCGGCGGGCAGGGAAGCGACGGAGCCCGGGCGCGTGGTCGGGCGGGGGAGGGGCCGTCAGAGGGTGACGAAGCGACGACCGCCGCAGGACAGGGTGTGGAGGGCGGTGCCGTGGTGCAGCCGGTCGGTGTGGTGGGCACGGCAGGACCGCACTGGGCGGGCGGCCCAGGTCCGGGGTGGACGTAGAACCCCCTGAGGTCTGCTGGAAACCGCGGGTGGGGTGCCGGGTCTGCTGGGCTCCGGGCGCCGATGTCAGTGCCGGCCGTCATGATTCCCGCATGATCGAGACCGCAGCCCCGCTCTCCTCCCCGTCCGCGTACGCCGACGCCGTCGCCACCGCCGTCCGGGCCGCCGCCGCGTACTACGGCGACGGCTCCACCCCGCTCGGGGACGACGAGTACGACGCCCTGCTGCGGGCCATCGCCGCCTACGAGAGCGCCCACCCCGGCCAGGCCCTGCCCGACTCGCCGACCGGAAAGGTGGCCGGCGGCGCCGCCACCGGCGACGTCCCGCACAGCGCGCCGATGCTCTCCCTGGACAACGTATTCTCCGCCGAGGAACTGGAGTCCTGGGCCGCCGGCCTCGAACGGCGCCTGGGCCGGCCGGTCGCCGCCTGGTGTGTGGAGCCCAAGCTCGACGGCCTCGCCATAGCCGCCCGCTACCGCGCCGGGCGCCTGCAGCAGCTGATCACCCGCGGCGACGGCCTCGCCGGCGAGGACATCACCCACGCCGCCGACGCCGTCCTCGGCCTGCCCGCCGAGCTCACCGAGCCCGCCGACATCGAACTGCGCGGCGAAGTCCTGCTCACCCAGGAGCAGTTCGAGCACGCCAACCGGGTGCGCGCCGAGCACGGCGCCACCCCCTTCGCCCACCCCCGCAGCGGCGCCGCCGGCACCCTGCGGGCCAAGGACCGCCCCTACCGGATCGAACTGACCTTCTTCGCCTACGACGCCGTCGGCCCCGAGGGCCTCGACCACAGCGCCCTGCTGGACCACCTCGCCGCCCTTGGCGCCAACACCGCCGCCACCACCGACGCCCGCCCGCGGCACTGCGCGGGCATCACCGAGGTCCAGCAGCGCATCGAGGAGATCGCCGCGCTGCGCGCCGAACTGCCCTTCGGGATCGACGGCGTGGTGGTCAAGGCCGACCTGGCCGCCGACCGCGCCGAGGCCGGCCTGGGCTCGCGCGCCCCGCGCTGGGCGGTGGCCCGCAAACTGGCCGCCCAGCACAAGGTCACCCGGCTGCTCGGGGTGGAGTGGAACGTCGGCCGCACCGGGATCATCGCCCCGCGTGCGGTCCTCGAACCCGTCGTCATCGACGGCGTCACCGTCACCTTCGCCACCCTCCACAACCCCGCCGACATCGAACGGCGCGGGCTGATGATCGGCGACCAGGTCTTCGTCTACCGCGCCGGCGACGTGATCCCCCGGGTGGAGGCCCCGGTGCTCGACGCCCGCACCGGCGCCGAGCAGCCGATCGCCTTCCCCCAGGCGTGCCCGCGCTGCGGCGACGCCATCGACACCACCGAACAGCGCTGGCGCTGCACCCGCGGCCGCAACTGCCAGGCCGTCGCCTCCGTCCTCTACGCGGCCGGACGCGACCAGCTCGACATCGAGGGCCTCGGCGGCACCCGCGCCGTCCAGCTCGTCGAAGCCGGCCTGGTCGCCGACCTCGCCGACCTGTTCACCCTCACCCGCGAGCAACTGCTCACCCTGGAGCGGATGGGGGAGACCAGCGCCGTCAACCTGCTCGCCGCGATCGCCACCGCCCGTACCCAGTCGCTCAACCGGGTCTTCTGCGCCCTCGGCATCCGAGGCACCGGACGGACCATGTCCCGCCGGATCGCCGCGCACTTCGGTTCGATGGCGGCGATCCGCGCCGCCGATGCCGAGACCCTGGCCGGCGTCGACGGCATCGGCACCGAGAAGGCCCGTGTCGTCGCCGCCGAACTCGCCGACCTCGCCCCGCTGCTGGACCGCCTCGCCGCCCTCGGCGTGGGCACCGCCGTCACCGCCCCGACCGCCCCCGCCGCCGCGGCGGGGGAGAGCGGTACGGGAGAGGGGAGCGGCGCCACCGACGGGAGCGACGGCGGACCGCTGGCCGGCGAGGCCGTCGTCGTCACCGGCAGCATGACCGGTGCCCTCGCCGACCTCTCCCGCAACCAGATGAACGAACTGATCGAACGCGCCGGGGGCAAGGCCTCCTCCTCGGTCTCCAAGCGCACCACCCTCCTGGTCGCGGGCGAGAAGGCCGGCTCCAAGCGCGCCAAGGCCGAGGAGCTCGGCATCCGCATCCTCACCCCCGAGGAGTTCGCCACCCTGGTGGCCACCCACCTCCCGGCCTGACCACCTGCCGGCCTGACCACCACCGGTGCCGACGGCCGGTGCCGGCCCTCCCCGTCCTCCGGCAGCGGGGTGCCTTCCGACTGCGCCCCCCTCTTCCTCGGTCTGCGGGGCGGTCACCCTGCTAGCTTGCTGAACGGTCGCCAACCAGGCCGATCCCGGAAGCAGTTGACCGCACACCACAGTGAGGAAACCGAACGATGACACGACGCTCACTGCCCGTTCCCCTCGCCGCCGTACTCGCCCTGCTCGGCGCGGTCCTCCTCCCGGTCGCGGCGCAGGCCGCGCCCGCCGAGGTCCCGGCCGCAGCCGGCGCGCCGGCCGTCCGCATCGACGCCGACCCCGCCGCGAACCCCGCCGCGAACCCCGCCGCGAACCCCGCCGCGAACCCCGCCCTGGCGGCCGGCTGGTCGGACTGGGAGTCCCTCGGCGGCTCGGCGATCAGTGCCCCGGTCGCGTCCTCCTGGGCCGCCGGCCGGCTCGACCTGTTCGTCGTCGGCGGCGACAACGCCCTGTGGCACCGCTGGTACGACAACGGCACCTGGTACGCCTGGGAGTCCCTCGGCGGCAAGCTGACCGGCAACATCTCCGCCGTCTCCTGGGGGCTGGGTCGGATCGACGTGGTCGGCACCGACGCGGTCAACGGCGGCCTCACCCACCGCTGGTACGACAACGGCACCTGGTACAACTGGGAGGACCTGAGCGCCGGCCTCACGTCCGTCAGCCCCGTGATCTCCTCCCAGGGGCTCGGCAGGCTGGACCTCTTCCTCCCGGTCGGCAAGGACCTCCACCACCGCTCGTACGGCAACGGCGCCTGGACGGGTTGGGAGAACCTCGGCGGGGACCTGTACAGCAACGCCGCCGCCGTCTCCTGGGGCCCCGGCCGCGTCGACGTCGTCGGCCGGGCGCAGGACGGCGGGCTCCGCCACACCTGGTACGGCAACGGCTCCTGGAACGGCTGGGAGACGCTCCCCGCGCAGATCACCGGCACCCCGGCGATCTCCTCCCGGGGCCCCGGCCGACTGGACGTCTTCGCCTGGGGCCCCGGCAACCACATCTGGCACGACTCCTACGACGGCGCCTGGAGCCAGTGGGGCGACGTCGGCGCGGTCGACTTCCCGCCGGCGGTGGGCGCCGTCTCCTGGGGCCCCGGCCGCATCGACCTGTTCACCTTCGGCGCCCAGAAGTCCGTCGCGCACAAGTGGTACGCCTGACCACCACCTGACCACCGCCTGACCACCGCCCGACCACCGTCCGACCGGCACCCGGGCCCCGAACGGCCCCCTCCCGCCACCGCCCCCGGCGGGTCCTCGCCCAGGACCCGCCGGGGGCGGCGTCGTTCGCGGGGGAGTGACGCACGGGCGGCGCACGGGCGGCGCGGGGCAGCGGCGACGGCCCGCCGGCGCTACGGGGGGTTGCCGTTGGCGGCGAGGCGGGCGCTCATGTCCGCGTGGGCGCGCTCGGAGCGGGTGTTGGCCGGGTCGTGGACGAGGCGCAGGTAGTCGTAGAGGATCCCCACGCACGCGTCGCGGGTGGAGCAGGGCGCGTCCGGGACCAGGTCGAGGCCCCTGGTGATCTCCATCAGCCGGCCGTCGGCCGCGGCGTACACCGGGTGCCAGACGAGCCGCACCGCCGGGTCGAGCGCCATGACCACCCGCAGCTGCGGCACCTCCTGCGCGATGAGGACGCTCTCGGGGTCGTAGGCCCGCAGGAAGATGTGGACGGGGCCGCGGGCGCGGCTCACGAAGGCCTTGGACAGGACGTTCCACATCGGCGTCTTGAGCATCCAGTCCGGAGTCAGGGCCAGCCGGTCGACCACGCCGCCGAAGGCGGTGGCCTCCAGCGGGGTGTGGCCCTTGGCGAGGGCGTAGTCGCTGATCTCCCGGCCGCCCGACCACAGGGCCAGCGTCGGCGTGTCGATCTCCAGATGGTCGCCGACCACCTTCACCAGCTCCTGGTACCAGCTGTTCGACGCGCGGTGGTCGCGCTGGTCCTGGCGCTCGGTGAACCGCGCCATGGCCTCGTCGTTGAGCCGTCCCTGGTCGGCGATGCCGCCGAGGACGAGCTGCCAGGCGATCTCCGTGACGTCCCCGGAGAAGCCCGCCCGGGCCATGTCCTCGCGGAACGTGCCCCACTCGCCGTGCCCGGTCGGGTCGGCGGCGTCGCGCCGCGCCTGCTCCCTGACCCCGGGGGCCTCCTGGCGCTGCAGCCGGCGCGTCACGGCCGCGTTGCCCACCGTCCGCTGGAGGGCGGCGAGTTCGGCCGGGTGCGGCGCCCTGCCGGGGGCGGCGGGCAGCGCGGCCGGGCCCGGCGTCGTACGCCTCCTCGGCGCGGCCCCGGGCACCGGCGGCACCGAGTGTGTCACGGCCTTGCGCACGCTTCCCGGCCCTCCCGTTCCGCCGTCCGGCCCCCAGCCGTCGAGACTACGGCCCCGCGCGGGCATCCACGAGGGCCGAAAGGGCAGCGCGGGGGCAGCGCCCGGGGGCGATGCCGACCCGTGGCCGCGCACGGCCGTCCGGCCGTCCGGCCGTCCGGGGGACGTAGGACCAAAAGCCGATGCCCTCGCGCCCCGCACCCCGGTGGAATGGCCGGATGGATCACGCGCCACACCCCGACCAGCCCCCCGCCGGCCTCACCGCCGCCCAGCGGTCCGCCTACCTCGACCGCATCGCCCTCCCCGACCCCGGAGCGCCCTCCCCGCAGGCCCTCGCCCGGCTCCAGCTCGCGCACCTGCGCACCGTCCCGTTCGAGAACCTGAGCATCCACCTCGGCGAGGGCGTCGACCTCGACCCCGCCGCCCTGCGGACCAAGGTCGTGACCCGCCGCCGAGGCGGCTTCTGCTACGAACTCAACGGCTCCTTCGCCGCGTTGCTCACCTCACTCGGCTACCGGGTCGGCCTGCTGGCCGCCCGCGTCTTCGACGGCGAACGGCTCGGCCCGCCGCTCGACCACCTCGCCCTGCGGGTGGACCTCGACGAGCCGTGGCTGGTCGACGTCGGCTTCGGCCGCTTCAGCCGCCACCCGCTGCGCCTGGACGAGCGCGGCGAACAGGCCGACGCCGAGGGCACGTTCACCCTCGTCCCGACCGGCGGGCACGGCGACCTGGACGTCCTGCTGGACGGCGCGCCGCAGTACCGCCTGGGCCCGCGCCCGCACGAACTCGCCGACTTCGCCCCGACCTGCTGGTGGCAGGCCACCTCGCCGCACTCCCACTTCACCCGCTCGACGACCTGCTCGCTGCTCACCGCGGACGGCGGCCGGGTGACCATCAGCGGCAACCGCCTGATCACCACCGCCCCGGACGGCGGGCGCACCGAGCGGACCCTCGCCGACGACGAGGCCCTCGCCGCCTACCGCACCCGCTTCGGGATCGCGCTGGACCGACTCCCGGCCCTGCCGGTCATCCCGGTCATCCCCGTCCCCTCGGGCTGAGCGCTCGGCGGCCGCCGCGCCGGCGCCCGCCCGTCCCGGAGCCGCCCGGAGCCGCCCGGTTCCGGGGCGGGCGAAAACCGGTTGCCACCGGGCCGGCCGGCGGCGAGACTGCGGTCCGACCTGCCCGGCCGGTGCGGCCGCCGGGGGTGTCCCGCCCGTCCGGCCCGGCCGGATCCGCCCACCTGCGAAACCGGGGTCGCCCACGTGTCCACCGCACCCACCGCCCTGCTCCTTCCGCGCGCCCTGCGCCCCGGCGACCTGGTGGCGGTGGCCGCGCCGTCCGGTCCGCTGGACACCGACGCCCGGCCCTTCCTGGCCCGCGGCACCGCCGTCCTGGAGGAACTCGGCTTCCGGGTGCGGGTGTGCCCGTCGGTCGCCGAGGGGCGCCGGCACTGGTGGGCCGCGGCCCGTCCCGCCGAGCAGGCGGCCGAGTTCAACGCGCTGCTGCGCGACCCCGAGGTGCGGGCGGTCGTCGCGCACACCGGCGGGCAGGCGGTGACCGGCTGGCTGGACCAGGTGGACCTGGACGCCGTACGCGCCGATCCCAAGCCGGTGCTGGGCTGCAGCGACGTCTCCCAACTGCTGCTGGCCCTGCACGCCCGCACCGGACTGGTGGGCGTGCACGCCGACATGGCCACCTACGGCCTCGGCGGCTCGTGGAGCGAGCGCTTCGCGGGCGGGCCCGGGCAGCGCCCCGAGGAGGACGGCGCGCGCCGGGCCCTGCGCGAGGCGTACCTGCGGGTGCTCACCGCCCCCGTCCCGCCCGGGGCGCTGCCGGCGCTCTCGCCCTGGCAGTGCTGGCGCGCCGGCCGCGCCCGGGGCCCGCTGATCGGCGGTCTGCTCAACCGGCTCGTCGCCCTCCAGGCCACCCCGTACGCCGTCCCCGCAGGCCGCTTCGACGGCGCGGTGCTCTTCTGGGAGGAAGTGGACCGGCCGCTGTCCGCGGTCTGGAGCGACCTGCACGCGCTGCGGCTGTCCGGCGTCCTGGACCGGATCGCGGCGATGGTGGTCGGCACCCCGCACCGGGTCGGCGCCGCCGACGGGACGGAGCCGTCGCTGCGCGAGGTGGTCCTGGACGTGCTCGGCCCCCGCCCGCTGCCCGTCCTCGCCGGCGTGGACCTCGGCCACGCGGGCCCCAACCTCCCGCTGCCCCTCGGCGTGCGGGCCGAGGCCGACGCCACCGCCCGCACCCTCACCCTGCTCACCCCGGCGGTCCGCTGACCCCCGCGGGCCGAACGCGCCCACCGGCGCAGGGCGTCGGCCCGCTCTGCCCTCGGCGAATCCGCCGCGGGCAGAGCGGCCGCATTCGGGGGCCCTCCCGGGACGAGAGTGGAGTGGACGGCGAGTTCCGCCCTCCCGCCTCGACAAGGAGACCCGATGGCCCCGCTCACCACGCCCCCGCCCCGCGCGGCGGAGGGCGACACCCCGCCCAGCGCCTTCGACGACCACCTCGCGGCGCAGCTGCTCGCCCAGCGGATCGTGCTGCTCGGCACGCAGGTCGACGACGTGTCGGCGAACCGGGTGTGCGCGCAGCTGCTGCTGCTGTCGGCGGAGGACCCGCGCACCGACATCAGCCTGTACATCAACAGCCCCGGCGGCTCGGTCACCGCGGGTCTGGCCGTCTACGACACCATGCGGCTCATCCCGAACGACGTCTCGACGCTGGCGATGGGCTTCGCCGCCAGCATGGGCCAGTTCCTGCTCACGGTGGGGGCGCCCGGCAAGCGCTTCGCCCTGCCGAACGCGCGGATCATGATGCACCAGCCCTCGGCGGGCATCGGCGGCACCGCCGCGGACATCGAGATCCAGGCGGAGAACCTCCAGTTCACCAAGCGGGCCATCGAGCGGATCACCGCCGAGCACACCGGGCAGAGCGAGGAGAGCATCGCGCGCGACGGCGACCGGGACCGCTGGTTCACCGCCGAGCAGGCCAGGGAGTACGGGCTCGTGGACCGGGTGGTGGAGTCGGTCGCCGACATCCGCCCGGCCGCCTCCCGCCGACGGATCGGACTGTGACATGGGCTCGTACACGGTTCCCTACGTCATCGAGCGCACCGCGCAGGGCGAACGCACCTACGACGTCTTCAGCCGGCTGCTGAACGAGCGGATCGTCTTCCTCGGCACCGAGATCGACGACTCGGTCGCCAACGTGGTCATCGCCCAACTCCTGCACCTGGAGTCGGAGAATCCGGAGCGGGAGATCTCGATCTACCTCAACTCGCCCGGCGGATCGTTCACTTCACTGATGGCGATCTACGACACGATGACCTTCGTGCAGGCGCCGATCTCCACCTTCTGCGTCGGCCAGGCCGCCTCCACGGCGGCGGTGCTGCTGGCCGGCGGGGACCCGGGGCGGCGGTTCGTGCTCCGGCACGCCCGGGTGCTGCTCGGTCAGCCGGCCAGCGGCGGCCGGCGGGGGACGGTCTCCGACCTCAGCCTCGCGGCCAAGGAGATGGTCCGCATCCGCGCGCAGGTGGAGGAGGTCCTGTCCCGGCACACCCACCACGACGTGGCGACGCTGCGCGCGGACATGGACCGGGACAAGGTGCTCTCCGCCGAGGAGGCCGTCGCCTACGGGATCGCCGACCAGGTGCTGAGCCGGCGCTTCGCGTCCGGGTGAGCCGCGCGCGGCCGGGCGAGGCAGGGGGGCGAGCCCCTGCCGTCACCCGGCCGCCGCCGTGCCGCGCCGAGGTCAGGCGACGAGGCAGAGTCCGTCGTACCGCCCCGTGGGCGAGGTGCGGCCCCGGCCCGCCAGGCCCTGGCCCGCGAGTCCCCGGCCCGCCCGGTTCCGGTCCGCCAGGCCCTGGCCGACCCGGCTCGGGGCGTAGCGGGCCAGTTCGTCCTGGGCGAGCGAGAGCAGGTCCGCGAGGCCGAGCCCCAGCGCCCGGGCGGCCGCCGCGAGCACCTCGGAGGAGGCCTCCTTGCGCCCGCGCTCCAGCTCCGACAGGTACGGCATCGAGATCCGGGCCGCCTCCGCGACGTCCTTCAGCGTGCGTTCCTGGGCGAGCCGCTCGCGCCGCAGCACGTCGCCGACGACGTCGCGCCACAGCGGCTCCCGGCGCGCGGGCGTCCGCGGGGGGCGGGACTCCCCGCCGGACGCGGGCGGCGAGGCGTGCGGGCGCAGGGGGATGACGCGGGCTTCGTTCGGCGCTTGAGTGCTCACCCCTTCAGCCTAGGGACCGGGGGCCCGGGGGGAAGAGCACGGCGTTCTGCCCTGGGTGAATCCGCGCGTCCCCGCCCGCGCGTCCCCGCCCGCCCGTCCCCGCCCGCCCGGGCGCCGCCTGGCGGCCGGGTGCCCACCCGCAGGACACCGGACTGTCGCAGGCCCGTGGTAACCATGGGGCCGTGGACACCACGGAGCCGTCGCCGCTGCCCCTGCCGCCCCTGTCTCCCGCCGCCGAAGCCGCGTTCGGGCGCGGCCGCGAGGCCGCGGACGAGGGGGAGTGGGAGCGCGCCCGCGACCTGTTCGAGGAGGCGGTCCGCGGCGCGGGGCCGCAGTTGCTGTGGCACGTGGTCGAGGCCTGCGGCGAGAGCGACGAGGCCGCGTTCTGGATGCGGCGGGCGGCCGTCTCGGAGAGCGAGCCGGGCGGCATCACGGTGGATCCGCACACGCTGCCCATCGGGCGGGCCCGCCCCGGCGCTGTTCCCTGCCAGGCCTTCGGAGTGGCCGTCAGGTCCGACGACCCGGCGCGCGCGGTCGCGGCGCTCACCGCCGCCGAGCCCCGGCTCATGCTGGTCTTCGAGGACGGCCGCGAACTCTCGCCGGAGGAGGCCGAGGACGCCTGGGACGAGGAGATGCCGCCCTACAGCCCCAACTACGCCGCCGTCGACGCCTCGATCCCGTACGTATGGATGGACTGCAAGGGCCTGATCTTCCCGCACATGGCCCGCACCGTCCTGCGCATCGTCGCGGACGAGCTGCGCAGGGCCGGGGTGCGGCAGGCGCACCTGTTCAGCCCGGAGCTCCGGGACGACCGGGACGGGTCCTGAGGCGTCGTCCCGGGCCCGGATCCGCCCGTGGACCGCGGCGTCGGGGCCCGGGGCGGGCCCCTGTATGTTGATCACTCGCCGATCCTGTCGGTGTCCCGTCCCAGGGGGTTGACGCGCGGGCCCGGCACGAGGTGGCGGCCGTTTCGCGCGGGGCGGGTCGCCGCCGCCGGGGAGCCGGGAACGACCCGGAGGAACCCGGAACGACCCGGGAGCGACCCGGAGGCACCCGGGAAGGACCCCGCCCCGGTGCCGGACGGCAGCAGCTCATCGTCCCGACGTTTCCGAAGGATCCCGCATGACCGTTCCCGTCCCGCCCGACAGCAGCCCGCAGTCCGCCGAGGAACCGGCTGCCACCGACCCGTGGGCGCCGCCGACCCCGGGTCAGGGCGAGACCGCGGCCCCCGCGTCCGTCACCGCTCCCGCCCCCGCGGGGGCACCCGGCATGCCGCCCGCCCCGGGCGCGTTGCCCGCGCCCGGCGTGCCGTACTGGCCGCCGTACCCGATGCCGATGCCCGCCCCGCAGCCCCGCAACGGCCTGGGCATCGCCGCCCTGGTGCTCGGAATCGTCGGTGTCGTCCTCGGTCTGGTCGTCATCCTGTTCTGGCTGTCCTGGCTGCCGGCCCTGCTCGCCGTCGTGTTCGGAGCCATCGGCCTGGGCTACGTGCGCAAGGGCACGGCGACCAACCGGGGGATGGCCCTGGCGGGCGTGATCCTGGGCGTCACCGGCCTGCTGGTCTCGGTCGGCGCCGGGGTGTTCGTCGTCTCCCGGGTGCAGGCGGTCAACGAGGAGCGGCGGGCCGAGGCGGACGCCGCGCGCGCCCGCTCCGAGGCCGCGACCAAGGCCGCCCAGGAGAAGCAGCGGATCGACGCCGAGCTGAAGCGGATCGAGGCCGAGAAGGAGAAGGCGGCCGCGGAGGAGCGGGCCCGGCACCTGTCGTTCGGCCAGACCTACACCTACGGGGACGGGCTGAAGGTCACGACGGCCGCGCCGGAGCCGTACTCCCCGCTCCTGACCGTGTACCAGCCGCCCAAGGACGCCACGATCGTCCAGCTGAGGATCACCGTCGTCAACACCGGGTCCCAGGAGCTCCCGCTCAACGGATCGGGACTGCCCACGGTCAGGGACGCCAAGGGTGCCCTGCTCTTCTCGCTGAGCGACGGGAGCAGCAGGCTGAAGCTCATCACCGGCTCGCTGGCCCCGGGCCAGGAGGCCACCGGCGTGTACGCGTACGCCCTGCCGAACGGCACGGACCGGATCTCGGTCGAGTTCACCTACGGGCTCCTGCTCCAGCGCAAGACCGTCGCCTGGACCGGTCCCACCGGCTGACCCGGCGCCGCCCCGTCCCACCGGCCCCACCAGCCCCACCGGCACCACGGGAAACACGGTTCCCACCGGCCAGCCCCCGCAGGCAGTCTGACGATATGTCAGGCGAGTCACGAATTGGCAACCGAGGGCCGGTCCGCGGCGATACACCTGTGGCGGACCGACCGGTTCCCCTATTCTCCATCCGGCGCGGCGCACTCCCGCCGCGCCGGAGGACAGGGGGGCGCGGTGGTTCTGGACGGACGGGCGGCAGTTTTCAAGGACGTCGTTCCCTCGCTGGTCGGCCTCGAACTGTCGGGGCCCGAACCCGGGGGCGGCACCCGGCTGCGCGTCCCGGCCGGGATACCCCTGCTCATCGAGTGCTCCGGCGGGCGCCTGACCGGCAGGACCACCCTCCTGAAGACCCTGGAGGTGCGGTACGCCGAGCGCCTGCCCCAGGCCTACGCGGACCTCGGGCGCGCGGACTTCGGCCGCCCCGGCCTCGCCCTGCCCGCCGAGAACGAGGCGCCCCGGCTGAGCAACGCCTCCCACACCTCGGACCTGCTCTTCCACCTGCGGTACGAGCTGAGCCGGCGGGCGAACAGGTTCGGCGCGGGCCTGTCCTTCCCCCGGCTCACCCAGGGCCTGCTGGCGGTCACCAGCTGGCAGACCGTCGGACTCGGCGAACTGGAGGCCGCCGGCCGGCGCCTGGAGAGCCTGCTGCGCGAGAGCCAGCCCGACGCCCAGGTGCGCCGGGACAAGGTGGCGAAATGGATCAGACAGGTCGCCCCGAACCTCGGCAGCGCGGCCGGGCTGGGCCCCGGGGTCAACGAACTCGTCGCCTCGCTCGCCGACATCGTCGCCACCGAACTGCTCGGCGCCCGCGCCAACACGCACGGCCTGCGCTGGTGGGCCGAACGGCGGGTCAGCGCCCAGGGCGAGGCGAACGTCCAGCTCTCCGAGCTCGCCCGCGGCTTCCGCGGCAACGCGCACGACCGCGAGCGCGCCGAGCGCCACCTGATGGCCGCCCTCCTGGCGGACATCGACGACCACTACACCTGGGTGCGCCTGAAGAACCGGGTGCCGCGCCCCCTGCTGCTCCTGGACAACGCCCACTCCCCGCTCGGCCGCCCGGTCCTGGACACGCTGACCCGGGTCTGGCACGAGGAGACGGTCCGGACGCGGCCGGGCGTGGTCGTCACCGTCCTGGCACCGGAACCGGCCACCCCCGACCCCGAGGGCACCACCGCGACGACACGCAACGCCACCGGCCCGTTCTGGCGCGAGGACCGGCCGCAGACACCGGCCGACTGGACCCTGCGGCTGCCGCTGGCCCAGCTGACCCTCGACGAGGTCACGTGGATGTTCGGCACGGACCACCCCGGGCCCGACACCGCCCAGTTGATCCACCGCCTCAGCGCGGGCCGGGCCGGAATCGCCCACGCCCTGGTCCAGGCCGCCCGACGGGCCGTGCGCCTCGGGCAGAACCCCGACCCGCGCACCCTGTTCGACCTGCCCGCCGAGGACGAACCCGGCACACCGGCGCACGAGCGGCTGCTGCGCCTGCTGGTCCCCGACGACATCGCCCGGGAGCGCCTGACCAACTTCGCCCCGGCGCTCGACGAGGACGCCGCCCACGCGCTCGACGCCCACTACCCGCCCGGCGACAACGGGACCCTGCGCGTCCAGACGAGCAGAGGGCTGCTGCAGCGCGACCACTGGGGCGCCCACCCGTGGCCGGGCATCGGCGCGCCGTTCGTCGGCGACCCCACCCTGCGCGCCCTGCTCGGCCACCGCCTGGTCACCGCGCTCGACGCGACCCCCGGGGCCGAGCGGTGGCACGACATCCACGAGACCCTCTGCGACCGCTACGCCCCGCAGACCGCGGCCCCGCAGGCCGCCGCCGCCCCGCCCGACGACCGCTTCCTGCACCACTCCCTCGCCGTCCTCGACACGGGCACCGTCGCGCGCGCCCTCCACCGGCGCCTGGCCGACCACGACACGGCCGGCTGGCTCACCGCCCTCAACCTGGTCTGCGCCGCGCCGCACCCGCCCCGGAACCTGACCGCCCTCGCGGCCCGGCCCGAGGACTGCCCGGCCTGCGGGGGCGCCGGCACCCCCGTGCACCAGGCGGTCGAGTTCCTCGTCGACGCGCTGTGGCAGCAGTCGCACCCGCTCGCACCGCCCGACGAGCGGCTGATCGGAAGCGTCCAGCTGCAGCTGCTCACCCTGGCCCAGCTCGCCGGGGCCGCCCACCAGACGGTGTTCTTCCACGCGTACGAGACCTGGCCGCAGCTCCTGCGGCGCTGGGTCCAGGCCCCCCACCTCCCGATCTGAGGAGACCCCCGACCATGAGCGTTCTGCCCGACGGCCCCCTGAACCGCGCGCTGGCGGCCGTCCTCGCCGCCGCCGTCCTGGCCGCAGGGGGCTATCTGGGATACGAGTACCTGCTGGTCGACGACCCCTCCTGCGCCCCCGGCGTGGAGCGGCGCGGGGACCGGCACGAGTGCGTCGGCGTCACCGACGGCGCCTACGTCTTCACCGACGAGCTGAAGCAGGTCACCGCCCGCATCAAGGCCGAGAACGACCGCGTGGCCGACAGCTCGCCCGTCACCGTCGCCCTGATGATCCCGATGACCTCCGCCGCGCCCGCCGAACGGCGCGAACTGGTCGAACAGGTGCAGGGCGCCTACCTGGCCCAGCACTGGGCCAACGACGACCGGAACAAGAACAAGCGGCAGCCCCCGATCCGGCTGGTGCTGGCCAACCCCGGCCGCGGCTACCTGCAGTGGCGCGCCGTCGCCGACCAGCTGGCGCAGGCCGCGACCGACGGGAAGCAGAACCTGCGGGCCGTCACGGGCATCAACATCAGCATCGCCGAGACCGAACAGGCCGTGCGCTACCTCACCGCGGACAAGCACATCCCGGTCGTCGCCGGCCCCATGACCGCGGACGACATCAAGAACACCGCCGCCGACCCGCGCCGCTACCCGGGACTGGCGCGCATCGCCCCCGGCAACGCCGACCAGGCCGGCGCCCTCACCTCGTACGGGGCGGCCATCAAGCCCGAAGAGGCCCTGGTGATCGAGGACACCCGCGACAACGACAACTACCTCGCCACCCTGCGCCAGACCTTCGAGAAGCTCACCAAGGGCGCCCCCAACGCCCCGGAGACCTACCAGTCGCCGCCCGACTTCAACGACGAGGGCAACCTCGCCAACGACTTCCACCAGATGGTGCCGAGCATCTGCACCTCCGCCGCCACGACCCTCTACTTCGCCGGCCGCCCGGTCCAACTGCGCCAGTTCCTGGTCGAACTGGGCAACCGGAAGTGCAACAAGCACTACACGGTCATCACCGGCTCGCACGCCTCCACCCTGATGGTCGACGAGAAGTTCGCCGACAAGTGGGACGCCCTCAGCACCGGCGCCGGCATCACCGTGCGCTACACCGCCCTCGCCCACCCCGACACCTTCGGGGAGAAGAGCACCGAGGGCCCCGGCGGCTCCAAGGCCGTCTCGAAGGAACTGGCCGACCTGCTGGGCGAGCCCGACACCAAGGCACCCGACGCGATCGGCCCCGCCGACCTGCGCGACGGCCGCGTGATCATCACCTACGACTCGGTCTCCACCGCCGTCGCGGGCATCCGCAACCAGACGGTGGGGAACGTGAAAACGCCCTCGACGGACGACGTCGTCCAGAGCTGGCGACGGCTGCACGGCGACAACCGGGTCGACGGCGCGAGCGGCTGGATCTGCCTCGACCAGTACGGCAACCCGTACAACAAGGCCGTGCCCGTCGTCCACCTCGACCCGGTCACCAGGAACGCCGTCCTGGACGCCCTCGCCTGGCCCCTCGGCCACGCCCCCGACCCCAACTGCTCGATCGGCAGCGACGGCTGACCGGGCTGCGGCGCCGCGGCCCGGCCTGCGCCCGGCGGCCCTGGCCCACCGGTAGCCTGCCCGCGTGGACCCCGCGACGCCGCCACCCGCAGCACCACAGCCCGCAGCACCACAGCCCGCGGCACCGCAGCCCGCGACGGACCGGCCCGTGCTCTACGAGCGGGCCGGCCACGTCGCACGCGTCACCCTGAACCGCCCCCACGTGCTCAACGCGATGGACCAGCGGATGCACGCCGAACTCGGCGCGGTCTGGGACGAGGTCGAACGCGACGACGAGGTGCGGCTGGTCGTGCTGACCGGCGCGGGCGAGCGCGCCTTCTCCGTCGGACAGGACCTCAAGGAACGGGCCCGGCTCGACCGCGAGGGACACCCGCCGACGAGCTTCGGCTCCCGGGGCCAGCCGGGCTCGCCCCGCCTGACCGACCGCTTCACGCTGTCCAAACCCGTCCTGGCCCGGGTCCGCGGCCACGCCCTCGGCGGCGGCTTCGAACTTGTCCTCGCCTGCGACCTGGTGATCGCCGCACAGAGCGCCGTCTTCGCCCTGCCCGAAGCCGCCCTCGGCCTGATCCCCGGCGCGGGCGGGGCCTTCCGGCTGGCCCGGCAGATCCCGCTCAAGGCCGCGATGGGCTACCTGCTGACCGGGCGCCGGATGTCGGCCCACGAGGCGCTGGCCCTCGGACTGGTCAACGAGGTCGTCCCGGACGACCGGCTGGACGCCTGCGTCGAGCGGTGGACGGCCGACCTGCTGCGCTGCGCCCCCCTGTCCCAACGCGCCCTGAAGGAGGCCGTGCTGCGCTCGGTCGACCTGCCGCTGGAGCAGGCCTTCACCACCCGCTACCACTGGGAGCAGGTCCGCCGGGCCAGCGAGGACGCCCGGGAGGGGCCGCGCGCCTTCGCCGAGAAACGCGCACCCGTGTGGCGCGGGCGCTGAACCGGCCCCCTCCGGGGCCGCTCCGACGCCCGCGCCGGCGCGACCCGCTCAGCCCCCGCCCCCGCCCCGGCCCTCGTCCCGGCCTTCGCCTTCGCCCTCACCGCCGAAGGCCGACTCGAACTCGTCGATGTCCTCCTGCCCCAGCGAGATCAGCGAGAAGTCCGACGGGGTGTGGCCCCCGGACCCCTCGGCGGCGTGCCGCACCAGGCCCTCCAGCACCGCCCGCCAGCGCCCGGCGAGATCGCCCAGCTCCGCCCCGGTGAGCAGCCCGCCCGGCGACTCCAGGACGAAGCCCAGCTCGGGCCCCCCGGGCAGGTCCCGCGCCGAACCGTTGATCTCCAGCACGTGCCGCAGCGGCGTCGACGGGTCCACGCCGCCGTCGGGCACCGGGCGCTCACCCGCCGGCGTCCACGCCCGCGCGGACACCCCGGCCGGCACCCCGTCGGCACCGGGGACGTCCGCCTCCCCGCCGGCCCCGCCGAACCGGCCCAGGTAGTTGAACCCGATCTGCGGCCGCGCCAGCGGCTCCAGCACCGCCCGCGTGGCCGGGTTCACGTACCGCAGCAGCCCGTACCCCAGACCGTCGCCCGGCACCTGCCGCAGCTGCTCCTTGACCCGCTTGATCAGCCGCGCCGCGTCCGCCCCGCCCGCCCGGACCTCGGCCGTGTCGACCGGCCCGGGCTCCAGCCGCACCGGATGGACGGCGGTGAACCAGCCGACCGTGCGCGTCAGGTCCATGTCCTCGGCCAGCGGCACCCGGCCGTGCGCCTCCCGGTCGATCAGGAAGCCCTCCGGGGCCCGCCCGCCGCGCGCCCGCAGCCACTCGTCGAGCGCCGCCGCCAGCCCGGACAGCAGCACGTCGTCGACCCCCGCGTGGTAGGCCGCGGGCAGGGCCGCCAGCAGCGCTCCCGCCATCGGCGCCGGAACGGTCAGCTCGGCGCGGGACACCCCGCCCCCCACGGTGTCGGTCCGCGGGTCCGGCGCACGCCCGGCGATCGGCGGCTCGACCCGGTCGAGCATCCGCCGCCAGGCCGGCAGCTCGTCCACCGTCCGCTGCGCCCTGGCCCGCTCCGCCAGGGCGCCCGCCCAGCGGCGGAACGAGGTCGGCTCGGGGGCGACGGCCGCCCGCGCCGCGTCCGCGCCCCCGGCGGCCAGGGCCGTGTGGGCGAGCGCCAGATCGGGCATCAGCACCCGCCAGGAGACCCCGTCGATCACCAGGTGGTGGGCCGTCAGCAGCACCAGGGCGTCCTGCGCGGCGCCGCGCTCGACGAGCACGGCCCGCAGCATCACGCCGTCCCGCGGCGCGAGCGCGGCCTCGGCGGCCGCCGCCTGCTCGTCGAGCAGCGCGTCCAGCCGCGCCCCGTCCAGGCCCGCCGCCTCCACCCGGGTCACCAGGTCCGCCGCGGCGACGGCCGGGGCCGCGCCGGGCTCCGGGACCACCAGCCGACCATCCGCCTCCTCCAGCCGCGCCCGCAGCACGTCGTGCCGGTCGAGGACGGCCCGCAGCACGGCGGCCAGCAGCGGGGGCGTCAGACCGGGCGGGGCGGTCAGCACCATCGACTGGCTGCCCGCGCGCGCGGGCGAACCCGTGCGGGCCGCGATCTCGTGCATCACCGGGGTCAGCGGCACCGGGCCCCAGGGGACGTCCTCGGGGCGCGCCGCCCGCTCGGCGTCGACCGGCTCGGCCACCCGCGCGAGCTCCGCGGGCGTGCGCAGCTCGAAGACCTGGCGCGGCGTGATCGCCAGCCCGGCCTTGCGGGCCCGCCCCGCCAGCAGCATCGAGGTGATCGAGTCGCCGCCGAGGCCGAAGAACGAGTCCTCCGCGCCCACCCGCTCCAGGTTCAGCACCTCGGCGAAGAGCCGGCACAGCAGCTCCTCCGCGTCGGTGGCCGCGGCGCGCCCCTGCGCCGGACCGGCGAAGACGGGCCGCGGCAGGGCCGCCCGGTCGACCTTGCCGTTCGCCGTCACCGGCAAAGCCTCCAGCACGGTCACCGAGGCCGGGACCAGGTAGTCGGGCAGCTTCCCGGCGAGGTACTCCACCAGCGCCCGCGGCTCGGGCGGTGCCTCCCGGCCGCCGGCCGGCACCGCGTACCCGGCCAGCCGCTTGCGGCCGTCCGCGTCCTCGACCGCGACCACCAGCGCCTGCGCGACGCCCGGGTGGGCGGCGAGCACGGCCTCGATCTCGGCCGGCTCGACGCGGAACCCGCGGATCTTGAGCTGCTTGTCGGCGCGGCCGAGGAAGAGCAGCTGCCCGTCCCGGGTCCACTGCGCCAGGTCGCCGGTGCGGTACATCCGCGCGCCCTCGGGCTCGCCCTCGGCGGGGAAGGGGCAGGCGACGAAGCGCTCCGCGGTGAGCGAGGCGCGCCCCAGGTAGCCGCGCGCCAGCCCGGCCCCGGCGAGGTAGAGCTCGCCCGTCATGCCGACCGGCACGGGCCGCAGGAACGCGTCCAGGACGAACGCCCTGGTGTTGTCCATCGGCAGGCCCAGCGGCACCGCGTCGGGCACCGCGTCCGGGTCGGTGAAGGGCAGCTGGGTGGCGAAGGCGGTGGACTCGGTCGGGCCGTAGGTGGTGCGCACCACCAGGCCCGGGTGGGAGCGCAGCAGCGTCCGTACGGCGTGCGCGGAGACCACGTCGCCGCCGGTGGACACCTCGCGCACCCCGGCGAAGATGTGCGGGGCCTGCTCCGCGAGCACCCGGAAGTGCCCGGCCGTGGCGTGCACGCTGGTCACCTTCTGGTCCGCGATCAGCCGGCCGCGCTCGACCGTGTCGATGTCCCCGGGCGGCACCAGCACCAGCCGGCCGCCGTGCAGCAGCGTCGTCCAGATCTCGTAGGTGGAGGCGTCGAAGGCGTGGTTGGCCTGCACCAGCACCCGTTCGAGGGTCTCGGCCGACCAGCACCCGTCCAGGCAGAACGCCAGGACGCTGCCGTACGTCACCGCGACGCCCTTGGGCAGGCCGGTGGAACCCGAGGTGTAGACGACGTACATGAGGTTCTCCGGCCGCACCGGCACGGCGGGGAAGGCCGCGCCGTCCCCGTTCGCGGCGGGCGGGCCGGGGGAGCCGGGCGGGCCGGGGGAGTCCGGGTCCGCGGGGGCCGGCTCCAGGAGGAGCACCTCGGCGCCCTCGAACAGCGCGGCGTCGGCCAGGCCCCGGCGCGCGTTCGGCCCGTCGACCAGGACGACGGCCGCACCCGCCTGCGCCGCCGTCGCGGCGAGCCGGGCGGCCGGGTGCCGGCCGTCCATCGGCAGGTACGCCGCACCGGCCTTCACCACCGCCAGCAGCGCGGCGATCAGCTCGGGCGAACGCTCGGCGACCACGCCCACCACCGTCTCCGGGCGCACGCCGAGCGCGGCCAGCCGGCGCGCCAGCCGGTTCGCCCGCCGGTCCAGCCCGGCGTACGTCAGCTCGGTGTCCCCGGCGACCACGGCCACGGCCCCGGGGGTGCGGCGCGCCTGCTGCTCGAAGAGCTCGGCGAGCGTCGCGCCGGGCAGCTCGCGGCGGGTCCGGTACCCGGAGCCGTCCAGTTCGTGCCGCTCCTCGCCGGTCAGCACGTCGAGCCGGCCCAGGGGCACGTCCGGGTCGTCCGCGACCTGGCGCAGCACCAGGAGCATCCGGTCGACCAGGCCCCGGGCGGTGCGCTCGTCGAACAGGTCGGGCCGGTAGTCCAGCCGGACCTCGATGTCGTCGGTCGGCGTGACCACGATGGTCAGCGGGTAGTGGGCGGCCTCCTCGCCGCCGCCGGCCGAGACCCGGATGCCGGCCGGGCCCCGCAGGCCGATCCCGGACGGACCGCCCGGAGGCTCCCGCCCGTCGCCCGGAGGCGGCCCCGGAGGCTCCCGCCCGTCGCCGGGCGGCGGCCCCAGCGGGCCGCCGGCCTGCTCCCCGCTGCGCAGCGCCGTGCCGCCCAGGCCCTCGCCCGGGGGCGAGCCCTCGGCGGGCCGCGGCGCCCGGCCCGGCCCGGCGGGCGCCGCCGGTCCGGCCGAGGGCGCCGCCATCGGCCCGCGCGGGTAGTTCTGGAAGACCATCAGGGTGTCGAAGACCGCGCCGGGACCGCCGGCGCGCTGGATCTCCGGCAGGCTCAGCTGCTGGTGGTCGAGCAGGGCGGTCTGCTGGTCCTGCAGCGCCGCCATGGCCCGGCGGAAGGGCAGGGCCGGGTCCAGCGGCACCCGCACCGGCACGGTGTTGATGAACAGCCCGACCATGCGGTCCGACTGCGGCACCTCGGCGGGCCGGCCGGAGACGGTCGCGCCGAAGACGGTGTCCAGCCGGCCGGACAGCTTGCCCACCAGCAGCGCCCAGGCGACCTGGAAGACCCGGTTGAAGGTGACCCCGGCGGAGCGCGCCGTCTCCCGCAGCCGCTCGGCGAGGTCGTCGCCGAGCCGCTCGACCACGTGCCGCAGCATCACCGGCGGGCCGCCGCGGTCGGCCGGGCCCACCAGGGTGGGCTCCTCCGTCCCGGCCAGCATCGCGCGCCAGGCCGCGCGCGAGGCGTCGGTGTCCCGGCGCACCAGCCAGGCGAGGTAGTCGCGGTACTGCGGCACCTTGGGGAGCACCGAGGCGTCGCCGCCGTTGCCGTAGACCTCCCACAGCTCGCCGAACAGGATCGGCAGCGACCAGCCGTCCATCAGGATGTGGTGCATCGTCACCACCATCCGGTGGCGGCCGGGGCCGGCGCGCAGCAGCAGCACCCGCAGCAGCGGCGGCACGCCGAGGTCGAAGCGCCGCGCGTCGACCGCGGCCAGGCGCGCGGCCTCCCGCTCGGCCTCCTCCGCGCCCAGCCCGCCGAGGTCGGCGTACGTCCAGGGGATCCGCACGCCCCTGGCGATCACCTGGACGGTGTCGCCGGACGCGCGCGAGCGGAAGGCGGCGCGCAGGCTCGCGTGCCGGTCCAGCACCGCCTGCCAGGACGCCTCCAGCACCTCGGGGCGCAGGTCCCCGTCGAGGTTGAGGATCCGCTGCCCCACGTACACATCCCGGGGCGCGTCCTGGTCGTACGAGGCGTGGAACAGCAGTCCCTCCTGCAGCGGGGAAAGCGGCCACACGTCCTCGACCGTCAACTGGCTCATCGTGCTCTCCGTTCGGGTCGGCCGGGCTCGGGCGCCGTCTGGGGCGGCGGCAGCCGGCGCAGGGGCCCTCCGCCGCGCGGCAGCGGGGGCAGGTCGCCGTAGCCGTTCGCCGAGTGCTGCTCGGCCTCCGGGCGCGGCGCGGGCGGTTCGGCGAACTGGGTGCGGTAGAGCTCCGCGTACAGGCCGTCGGCGTCGACGAGGTCGGTGTGCCGGCCGCGTTCGACCACGCGCCCGTCCTGGACCACGAGGATCTGGTCGGCCTCGCGGACGGTGGACAGGCGGTGGGCGATCACCAGGGCGGTGCGGCCGGCCAGGGCGGTCCACAGCGCCTTCTGCAGGGCCGCCTCGGACTCGGAGTCCAGGTGGGCGGTGGCCTCGTCGAGCACGACCACGGTCGGTTTCTTGAGCAGCAGCCGGGCGATCGACAGGCGCTGCTTCTCGCCGCCGGAGAAGCGGTAGCCGCGGTCGCCCACGACGGTGTCGAGCCCGTCGGGCAGCGCGGAGACCAGGTCCCAGACCTGCGCGGCCCGGCAGGCCTCGACGAGCTGCGTCTCGGTGGCGTCCGGTTCGGCGTAGAGCAGGTTGGCGCGGATGGTGTCGTGGAACATGTGCGCGTCCTGGGTCACCATGCCGACGGTGTCGTGCAGCGAGGCCAGGGACAGGTCGCGCACGTCGTGGCCGCCGATCCGCACGGTGCCCGCGGTGGGTTCGTAGAGCCGCGCGACCAGCTGGCTGATCGTGGTCTTGCCGGCGCCGGAGGGCCCGACGAGCGCGGTCAGCCGGCCCGCCGGGGCGCGGAAGCTCACCCCGCGCAGCGCCGCGGCGTCGCCGGAGCGTTCCGGGGCCGGCAGCGACAGCGTCTCCAGCGAGGGGAGGGAGACGTCCTTCGCGGAGGGGTAGCGGAAGGAGACGTCCTCGAACTCGACCTCCGGGGCCGGGGACCGGGCCGCGGCGGGCAGCACGACCGGGTCGGGCCGTTCCACGATCAGCGGTTCGAGATCCAGCACCTCGAAGAGCCGGTCGAAGGAGACGAGGGCGGTGAGGTAGTTCGACTGCAGGTTGGAGAGCTGGTTGATCGGGCCGAAGAGCCGTGCCAGCAGGGTGGCCAGGGCCACCAGCGAGCCGATCTGGATGGCCCCGTCGATCACCAGTTCGCCGCCGACGCCGTAGACCACCGCGGTGGCGAGCGAGGCCAGCAGCGTCACCGTCACCAGCAGCATCCGCGAGTAGACGGAGGTGACCACGCCGACGTCCCGCACCCGCGCCGCGGTGCCGGCGAACCGCCGGGCCTCGCCCTTCGGCCGGCCGTAGAGCTTGACCAGCAGCGCGCCGGCCACGTTGAAGCGCTCCTGCATGAACGAGCCGAGTTCGGCGTCCAGTTGCATCGACGTGCGCAGGTTGCGCTGCAGCCGGCGCCCCACGACGCGGCCGGGCAGCACGAACAGGGGCACCGTGACGAGGACGACCAGGCCCACGAACCAGGACAGGAGGAAGATCGTGACGAGCACCAGGCCCAGCACCACCAGGCTGGAGAGCACGTTGGACAGCAGCACGGTCACCGCCTGCTGGGCCTCCATCACGTCGGTGTTGAGCCGGCTCACCAGCGAACCGGTCTGGGTGCGGGTGAAGAACGCCAGCGGCTGGCGCTGCACGTGCCGGAAGACCTCGGTGCGCAGGTCGTAGACGAGCCCCTCGCCGATGCGCGCCGAACTGCGGCTGACGAAGAAGCCCACCAGCGCCTGCAGCAGCGCCAGGCCCGCCACCGCGGCGGCGGCGGCCGCCACCACGCCCCGGTCGTGGGGCACGATGCCGTGGTCGATGAGCACCTTGAACAGCAGCGGCGTGGAGACGGTGATGACGGCGTCGACCACGGTCAGGCTCAGCAGCGCGGCGATCTGCCGGCGGTAGGGCCGCAGGTAGGGCCGGATCCGCCGGGCGGTGCCGGGCCTGACCCGGCCCCGGGCCGGGTCGGGCCCGTCGCCACCGGTGGCCCGTACCGTGATCAGCGGGCCCGGGCCGGCCATCATGGCGCGGCGACCTCCTTGCCGTTCGTGGCCGTGACCGGGCCCGGCGGCCGCTGGTCGCTCCAGACCCGGTCGATGTACTCCAGGCACTCGTCGCGCGCGCCCGGGCCGTGGGCGATCCGCCACCCGGCGGGTGTCCGCGCGAACGCCGGCCACAGCGAGTACTGGCCCAGGGGGTTGACCAGGACGAGGTAGGAGGCGTCGGGGTCGTCGAAGGGGCTGGTCATCTCGGTCTCCTCAATCGTTCGGGGGCCGCCCGCCGGGGCGGCGGGGGAGGGGCCCGGGGGCCTCAGCCGGGCGGCCGGGCCGTGAAGCGGCCCGCCTTGCCGAGCACGTCCGCCGCGTGGACGCGCAGCGCCTGCTGGACGGCGAACTCCGCCATGTACGCGCGGAAGCCGTCCGCCGGCTCCAGGGCGAGGTTCACCATGCGGCGGTTGGCGGTGACGGCCGGGTCGCGCAGCAGCCGCACGGCGTGCTCGACGGCCCCGTCGAGCTCCGCCGGGTCGACGACCCGGTCGACGAGCGTGCGGGCCTCCGGATCGCTCGCGCGCACCCGCCGCCCGCCGAGGATGATCTGCCGGGCCAGCCGCGGTCCGGTCACCGCGGGCAGGCGGAAGTCCGCCGCGCCCGGGACGATCCCCTCCTGTGCGGCCGGCAGGCTCAGATAGGCGTCGGAGGCCGCCAGGACGTGGTCCACCGCGAGCAGCAGCTGCATGCCGCCGCCGATCGCGAAGCCGTCCACCGCGGCCACCCACGGCATGTCGGTGAGCGGGTAGCGCCAGGACGCCTCGTCCGTGCGCAGCCCGAGCAGCAGCTTCCTGAGATAGCCGAGCTCGCGGCGCAGCAGGAAGCCGACTAGCGTGATCTCGCCCGCGTGCAGGCGCTTGAGGTTGATCCCGGCGCTGAACACCCGGCGGCCCGCGTAGCGCGGGTGCGTCATCTCGCCGCCCCGGATGAGCCCGATCTCGCACTGCCCGTCCAGCAGCGCGAGGTCGACCGCGGTCTCCATGTCGTCGACCTGCTGCTCGTCCTCGGCGTTGAGGCGGTCCCCGGCGCACATGGTGATCCGGGCCACCCCCGCGCGCCGCTCCAGCCGGGTGCTCTCCATCCGCACCACCCCGGTGGCCCGGAACTCCCCGAGCAGGGCCAGCGCGCGCCCGGTGGGCCGCAGCATGGAGTCCATCAGGTGGTGGCCGGCGGCCGGGCAGCGCAGCAGCCCGCGCAGGAGGACGCCCAGGTCGATCTCGTAGCCCAGGCGCCGTGCGACCGGCAGGGCCCGTTCCGCCCGCAGCTGCGCGGGCGTGGGCACCAGGTGGGGAACGGCGAGTGCGGCGCCCTCCACCAGGGCCTCCAGCCGCGGGCGCAGCGTGCGGCCCTCGGTGAGCCGGTCGTACAGCGCCTCGGCGTGCAGGTCCAGGAAGGCGGTGCGCCGGGCGCGGCCGTCCTCCAGCGCCCGCTCGGTGCCGGCGGGCGGGCCGCCGGTGCGCGGCCCGGGCCCGGGGAACGGCGGCAGCTGCCGGGCCGCCCGGTCGAAGCCGTCCGCGGGGCGCTCCCGTACGGCGGCGGGTGCCCGCCCGTTCGGGGTGCTCACGCCGTCACCCCGTCCGCCGCCCGGGCGCGCCGCAGCGAGCGGTCGCAGGCGGCCAGGTGCGGGCCGAGCGCGTCCTCGAAGCTCATCCACTGGGCGTCGAAGGCCAGTTGGCGGCGGATCGCGAGTTCGGGGCCGGACAGCCGGCGCAGCAGCCGGGCCGCGGCCGCCAGGGTGCGCCCGGGGTCGGTGCTCACCCGGTCCACCAGGCAGTGCTCCAGGGCCTCACGGGCGGTGATCGGCATCCCGAAGAGCACCGTGCGGCGCGCCGGGGCCGGCCCGAGCTGCTGGACCAGCCGGAAGCCGGCCATGCCGGGCCACACGGCCTGCCCGTGGAAGGCCACCTGCAGCCGCAGGTCGGGTGCCGCCACCCGCACGTCGGTGGCGAGCAGCAGGTCCAGCGCCGCGCCGCCGCACTCCCCGCTCGCCGCCGCCAGCGTGGGCAGCCGCAGCCGTTCGAAGCGCCGTACGGCCCGCTCCCACTTCGTCACGGTGGCCACGTCGGCGGGCTTCGCCACCGCCTCGCCCGTCGGGGCGCCGGAGAGGTACAGGGTCGCGAAGTCGGCTCCGGCGGACTCCGCCTCGTCGCACAGCGCGCCGACGGCCTCGGTCAGTTCGGCCGAGATCTCCCGGCCGCCGTCCACGTGCAGCACGGGGCCTTCGGGCAGGGCGTTGACGGGCATCGCGGTCTCCCTCGCGTCGGTTCACCACTGGATGAGCGCGGATTCGATCGTCGAACCCGGCCCCATGGTCATGAGCACGCCGTAGTCGCCGTCGCGGACCACGCCCTCCTGCAGGAGCCGGTCGTAGGAGAAGAGGAACGAGCCGCTGGAGACGTTGCCGAAGTCGCGCAGCACGGTGATGGTGTGGCGCAGGTCGTGGCGGGTCAGCCCGAGGTTGACGGCGACCGCGTCGATGACCTTCTTGCCGCCCGAGTGCACCAGCCAGTGCGCCACGTCGTCGCGGCGCAGCGACGTGCCGGCCAGCAGCCGGTCGACGACGCCCTCCACGTGCGCGCCCACCAGGTAGGGGATCTGCGGATCCAGGAAGAAGCTGAAGCGGTCCTGGTCGCGGTCCCAGTCGTAGCGCATCGCGTCGATGGCGTCGACGATCGTGACGCTCGCCGTCCGCAGGATCCGCGGGCCCTCCGGGCGCGGGCCGGACCCCTCCTCCTCGGCCCCCTCGCCGCCCCGCGGGTCGGCCATCACCGCCACCGCCGCCGCGCCGTCGCCGAAGAGGCTGTTGACCACGGCCGTGCGCATCGTGGAGTCCATCGTGTACGCGGCCGAGCAGGCCTCCGAGCAGACCATCACGGCCAGCCGGCCCGGATTGGCCGCGGCCCAGTTGCCCACCACGGCCAGCGCGTTGAGCCCCGCGTTGCAGCCCATGCCGACGATGTCGGCCCGCGCCGTGTGCCAGTCCATGCCGAGCTCGCGGATCAGCAGCGCGCTCAGACCCGGGGTGAGGAAGCCGGTCGACGTCACGCAGCACAGGTAGCCCACCTCGGACAGGTCGGCCCCGATCCGCTTGAGGCACACCGACATCGCGTCCGACCCCATGCTCACGGCCCACGTCCTGTGCTTGTCCAGGAGGTCGCCCTGGCTCTCGCGCACCCGCGTGCCGTCGGGCGCCGCCGGGGGCAGCACCAGCGAACGCTGCCGGATGGAGCCCAGCAGGAAGACCGAGCGCACCTTGCGGTCGGTGATCCCGAACAGGTCGAGCAGCTCCTCCTGGGAATAGTGCTCGGGCGGCACGGCAGTGCCCACGCTCAGGATGCGCGGGGCCGTGACGACCGTCGCTCGCTCCAGGGCCGCGGTCATGATGCGTCACTCTCCGTTCCGGTGCCGGGCGCGTCGCCGCCGTGCCTCCCGGCTCTGCGGGCTCCGGCTCCGCGCGTGCCGTCCGGGCGCCGCTCGCCGCTGAGCGCCTCCACGAACCGCGCGAGCCGCTCGACGCCCTCGGTCACCTGCCCGGGCGTCAGACAACTGATCGAGAGCCGGATGTCCTGCTCGCCCCCGCCGTACGGGTGGAAGAACTCCATCGGCGTCCAGATCACACCGAAGTCCCGGGCCGAACGCTCCAGGGCCGCGGCGCCGGTCCGGAAACCGGTGCGCAGCGTGAGGAAGAACCCGCCCTCGGGACGGTTCCACCCCACCCCCAGCTCCCGGCGCCGCCCTGCGGGCAGCCGCCGCTCCAACTGCGCCAGCGTCGAAGCCATGCTGCGGCGGTAGTGCTCGGCGGCCCGGGCGTTCAGCACGGAGAGCCGGCCGTCCGCACCCAGCAGCGCACCCGCCGCGGCCGCCTGGCTGAGCGAGGACGTGTTCACCGTGACCATGCTCTTCACCCTCGCCAGGTCCCGCGCGAGCAGCCGCACCCCGCCGCGCCCGCCCCGCACCTCCTGGTCGGCCACGACATAGCCGATCCGCGCGCCGGGGAACAGCGTCTTGGAGAAGCTGCCGAGCTGGACGACGCTCCTCGACCGGTCGAGCGCCTTGAGCATCGGCTGCCGCGGAACCGGGCCGCTCAGCCGGTAGGGACTGTCCTCCAGGACGAGCAGCCCGTGGCGCTCGGCCAGCTCCAGCAGCGCGGTCCGCGTCGCCAGGTCCAGCGTGGACCCGCTCGGATTGGCGTGGTCCGGCACCACGTACACCGCCCGTGGCCGCCGGCCCGCCGCACGCTGCGCCCGCACCGCCCCGTCCACGTCGGCCACCACCAGCCGCCCGTCACGCTCCGGCACCGCGACCACCGGGATGTCCAGCAGCCGCGCGGCCCCGATGATCCCGACATAACAGGGGGTCACCAGCAGCAGGACGTCCTCGGGCGTCGCGAACAGCGCGCGCAGCACCAGGAACATCGCCTCCTGCGCACCGACCGTCACCACGATCGCCTCGGGCGCGACCTCCAGCCCCTCGTCCTGCCGCAGCCAGTACGCGATCAGCTCGCGGATCCGCCCCGCGGCCGGCCCGTACTGGTAGAAGCCGTCGCGCACTTCGGCCGGCCCCGCGCCCCGGCTCTCCAGGTACTTCGCGTACCGGCGCAGGTGGGCGTGGATCTCCTCGACCTCGAAGAAGCCGTCATAGGGCCGCCCCGGCGCGAAGGACACCGCGTCCGGATAGCTGGACGTGATCTCGTTCAGGAAGGTCATCCGGTCGAGAACCGGGTCCTCGATGCTCGAGTGCAGAGTTGTCGAATCGAGCACCATGGTGCCCGCCTTTCCGTCGACGAGCCGCAGGACGGCAGTCCGTCGGAAGGGCGGATGCCGGGGCTCGCGTGAAGGACGCGCGGCAGAGCGGCGATGCGGCGGCGTCCCACCGGCGGTGCGCCGGTGGCGTCCTCCCGCGTTCGAACATCGGCCGTTTTCGACTTCAACCTCATGGCGGCCCCTCGGACCCGGCCCACGGGCTCCGGCCCCCGGCGGCGTCACCGCCCGTGCACCGTCCGGTGGTGCGGGCGCGGTACCGGCACACGAAAGGGCCCGTCGAAGGCACCGGGCCGAGCACGACGCGGGGGTGCGGAGCATCCCGACGCCCTGTCGCCGCTTCGCACCGGCCGCGGAGATCGAACGGAATCCTGGAGCACAGGGCCCTGTCTGCTGTTTGTCCTTGTTCCAGTACGCGCCTCGGGGCAAGAGACTGTCAAGTGCTGAGGGTTTCCCTCCCGTCACGGTCCGCTACCGGCGGGCCCGGCGGCGGCTGCGGGAGCGCGGCCCGGGAGAGGCCGCCGGACGGCAAACCCCTTGGGCGGGCGCAGGGTTGGCCGGGCGATATCCCGGCGGCCGGGGCGGTGCGGCGCGTACCATCGGACGCCCGCCGTCAGGTCGCGGACCGGCGCGCGGGGCAGCGGCCGGCCGGGGCGGGGACAGGGGTGGCGTGTGACGAAGAGTGATGCCCGGCGGGGCGTGGTGCGGCGCGGGCTGACGGCGCTGGCCGTCTGGTGGCTGTGGATGCCGCTGGTCGCACTGCTGGTACGGCTGGTCAAGCACACCGTGTTCGGCGGGTTCGGGCAGCAGGACCAGAGCTACGTGCTGCTGATCGAGCGGGAGTTCCTCCCGCACGGCGGCGTGCTGGACGCGGCGCCGCTGTTCTGGCTCTGGGTCGCGATCGGGCTGTGCGGCACGGTGGGCGTGGTCGCGTACGTCGCGCAGGAGTCCGGGGCCGGCTACGGCGGGTGGCGGGTGCGCCTGGCACTGGCGGCGGTGCTGCTGGCGGTGGCCGGCTCGCTGGTGCGTACGGGCACCGGACTGTGGGACGACGACAAGGACGCGGGCCGCTTCTACGCGGCGGCCACCGTGCTCGACGTCCCCGCCGGCGGGGCCGGCACACCGCGCTCGGTCCTGCCGGTGACCGAGCACACCCGCGCGGGCGACGGCACCCGCTGCGACCTGGTCGGCACCGCCGACGTGCCGGCCTGCGTGAAGACCGCGCTGATGCCGGACTTCGACTTCGAGGCCCGCACCGCCTCCTACGCGGCGGCCACCAAGGCGCTCACCGACAGTGCCGGCCTGACCTCCGGGGTCCACCTGATGGGCCACAGCCTGCACTACCTGCCCGACGCCTCACCGGGCGGCGGCGTCTGGACGGCCGTCCTGGACGGCTCCGGCGAGCAGCCGATGGAGGGCGTCGCCGTCTGGGACGGCCGCTCCAACTCCGTCACCACCTGCGCCTTCCGCGGCGAGCACGCCTTCGGCCGGGCCTTCGCCGGCACCGGGGCCGTCAGCCTGCGCAACCTGCTCGCCGAGCGCTTCCCGGACCTCGTCCACAGCGACCAGGACATCTGGGGCTACTGCGACGGCACCGACCCCCGCACCGCCCAGCCGGTGGTGGTGATCTCGGTGGCCCGGCAGACCGGCTGGCGCCAGCGCACCGTCCTGGAACCCGCCGGGGTGCTGGTGCTGCGCGGCTCGCCCGACGGCCGCCCGAGCATGACGTACCGGGCGGACGTGGCCCCGGGCGAATTGCCGGGGGCCGTCTACCCGGCCTCGGTGGTCCGCTCGCAGATCCACGAGATCCAGTGGCTCGGCGGCCGCGGCGCGAAGGACGACCGCGGCTTCGGCTACGCGCACACCTCGGCGTCGACCAACGCCGTCAACCCGGGCGAGTTCCTGCTGCGCTCCAGGGCGGACGGCCACCTGTACTACGTGACGCCGCTGGTGCCGCGGGAGAGCTCCTCGCAACTGGTGGTGGCCTTCGCCGTCCTGCAGGCCGACCGGGTCGGCGGCGGCCTCAACGACCTGCACGTGTACGTGCGCGGCGACGACAGCCCGTCGGTGAACCTGGACGTGCTGGCCAGCCGGATGGTGTCGTACATGGCGCAGCAGACCTCGATCACCATCAGCGCCGGGCAGGGCGGCGCGCTGCAGGAGATCGTCCCCTTCGGCCGGGACATGTGGCGCGGCTTCGTGGACTTCAACGGGCAGACCCAGGACTACATCGACCTGTCGGGCGACGCCACGGTGACCCCCAACCTGGTCTCGCTGAGCGGCGACATCACCGCACCCGGCGGACGCCCGGCCCCGGCCCCGACAGCGGCCCCGACACCGGCCGCACCGGCGGCCGGCTGCGGCGGCGACCCGGGGCAGCTGACGACCGGACAACTCGCCTCCTGCGTCGCCGAACTGTCCAAGGCCCTGCAGGGGCGCGTCCAGGACCCGGCACCCGCCCGGCCCTGACGGCCGGGCCCCGCCACCGCCCGTCCGATCGCTCTCCGTCACCCCTGACGTGGTCTCAACCACCTCGGGAAAAGCCCAGCTCGACGCAGACCCGCCCCTGCGGGCTTGACGGAATTTGCCAACCCGGCGCCTCACGCGCACCAGCCATTGACCCGGCCATGACGCCGTGTGAGGGTTCGGGCACCCGAGCGCGGACGGCCCGCACGGCCGTCCCCTCCAGAGGCGGCCCCGCGACGCCTCCCCAGCCTGCCGTCCGCGGTCGAGGACCCCCACACGCGAGGAGCCCCGATGCAACGCAGGATTTCCGCAGGAAGGTTGCTGACCGCGGCGACCACCCTGACCGTGCTGGCCGGCATGATCGCCGCCACCGCGGGGCCGGCCACCGCCGCACCCGACACCACCCCGGCCCCGCCCAACGGGCAGGCCGCGGCGGTGCGCGCCGCCGACGCCGCCGTGACGGCCGGCCTGGACGCACTGGCCAAGGGCAGCGACGAGACCTACGAGCGCAAGGCCGTCACCCCCTGGGTGGACGGCCTCTACTCCGTCGCCTACGAGCGCAGCTACCGCGGGCTGCCCGTGGTCGGCGGCGACGCCGTCGTCCTCGCCGACTCCCGGGGCACGGTCCGCGCCCTGCAGTCCGCCGCCACCGGCCCCGTCGGCACCTCCACCACCGCACGGATCGGCGCCGAACAGGCGGAGCGGACCGCCCGCACCAAGGCGGCCTCGGTGGACTCCGTGGAGTCCCGCCGCCTGGTCGTGCGGGTCAAGGACGGCACCAGCCGCCTGGCCTGGGAGACCGTCCTGGCCGGTCACAAGGGAGCCGCCCCCAGCCGCCTGCACGTCTTCGTCGACGCCACCACCGGCGAAATCGTCGACAGCTACGACGACGTCCACGCGGGCACCCTGAACAGCGAGTGGAACGGCCCCTCCCCGACGATCGCCACCACCGCCTCGGGCGGCTCCTACTCGCTGCGCGACCCGAACCGCCCCGGCCTCTCCTGCGCCGACTACGGCACCGGCCAGGTCTTCTCCAAGTCGAGCGACTCCTGGGGCAACGGCAGCGCCTCCAGCAAGGAGACCGGCTGCGGCGACGCGATGTTCGCGGCCCAGAAGGAATGGGACATGCTCCGCGACTGGCTCGGGCGCAACGGCCACAACGGCAACGGCGGCAGCTGGCCGGTCAAGGTCGGCCTCAGTGACGTCAACGCCTACTGGGACGGCAGCACGATATCCATCGGCCACAGCCAGGCCAACAAGTGGATCGCCTCCATCGACGTCGTCGGCCACGAGTTCGGCCACGGCATCGACCAGTACACCCCCGGCGGCGCCAACAACGAGTCCGGCCTGGGCGAGGCCACCGGCGACATCATGGGCGCCCTCACCGAGGCCTACGCCAACGAGCCCTCGCCGTACGACACCCCGGACTACACCGTCGGCGAGATGATCAACCTGGTCGGCAACGGCCCGATCCGCAACATGTACAACCCCTCCCTGGTGAGCAACAACCCCAACTGCTACTCGGCGTCCATCCCGAACACCGAGGAGCACGCCGCGGCCGGCCCGCTGAACCACTGGTTCTACCTGCTCGCCGAGGGCTCCAACCCCGGCGGCGGCAAGCCCACCAGCCCCACCTGCAACAACTCCTCCGTCACCGGCATCGGCATCAAGGACGCCGGCCGGGTCTTCTACGGCGGCATGCTCCTCAAGACCAGCGGCATGACCTACAAGCGCTACCGCACCGCCACCCTGACCGCCGCCAAGAGCATCGACCCGACCTGCACCTTCTTCAACCGGGCCAAGGCCGCCTGGGACGCCGTCAGCGTCCCCGCCCAGACCGGCGACCCCACCTGCTCCAACAACGGCAGCAACGACTTCTCGCTCTCCCTCGGCCCGGCCTCCGGCTCCGTCCAGCCCGGCGCCTCCACCACGGCCACGGTGAGCACCGCGGTGACCTCCGGCACCGCCCAGACCGTCGCCCTGACCGCCTCCGGCCTCCCCGCCGGCGTCACCGCGAGCTTCAACCCCTCCTCGGTCCAGGCCGGCTCCTCCGCCACCCTGACCCTGACCGCCTCCTCCGGCGCGGCGAACGGGACCTACCAGATCACCGTCACCGGCACCGCCGGCACCACCACCCACACCGCCCAGTACAGCCTGACGGTGGGCAAGGACTCGCCCAACCCCGGCGGCACCTGGACCGCCGGCACCACCTACCAGGCCGGCGACATCGTGACCTACAACGGTGTCAGCTACCGCTGCCTCCAGGGCCACACCGCCCTGGTCGGCTGGGAGCCGCCGAACGTCCCCGCGCTCTGGCAGCAGGTGTGACCGGCTCGCGCTGACACCCCGTGAAGCCGCTGCGCCGCGGCCCGTCGAGGGGGACGGACCGCGGCGCGGCCGTGCGCGCCGACGGATGCCGGAGGGGTCCCGGGGAGAGGGCCCCGGGATGCCGCGGTGCGCACCGAAGCCCCGGGGGCGGCCTGGACAGTGGGCCGCCCCCGGGGCGCGTCGGCGCGCCGTGCCCACGGCGCGGCGGTCGGTCGGTTGCTGCGGTCGGTCAGGTGCTGCGGTGGTCAGGTGCTGCGGTCGAAGAGCTTGACGCGCAGCGGCTCCCGGGCCGGGGTGTCGACCGGTTCCGGCGGGGACAGGGTGAGGACGAACCCGCCGATCGCGATGACGGCCATGATGGCGACGGCGAGCGGCACGACGAACTGGGAGGCGGGCAGGCCGTCGGCCCGGAACCGCTCGTCCAGTCGGACGGAGACGGCGGCCATCCCGGTGTAGTGCATGGCGGTGACCGCGACCCCGGCGACGAGGGAGGCGGCCAGCGAGGCCGCGAAGCCGGTGATGTTGAGGGTCATCCACAGCGCCGCGGTGGCGGCGGCCACGGCGATGGCGATGGAGACGGCCACCAGCACGGGGTCGTAGGAGACCTCGCCCTCGACCTGCATGGCGGACATGCCGAGGTAGTGCATGGCCGCGACACCGCAGCCGGTGACGGTGCCGCCGATCAGCAGGGATGTTGTCGTCCTGCGGCGGTAGCCGACGTACAGGACGCCGGCGCCGACGACCACGACGGCCAGCAGCAGGCTGCCGAGGGTCTCGGGGACGCGGTAGACGACGGTCGAGCCGGTGACGGCGAAGCCCATCATCGCCATGAAGTGCATGGTCCAGATGCCGCAGCCGAGTTCGACCGCGGACAGCAGCAGCCACCCCAGGCGGCGGGCCGGCGGCAGGGTCAGGGCCCGTACGGTGCAGCGCAGTCCGAGCGCCGCGCCGGTGCAGGCGATGAGGTAGGACAGGAGCGGGTTGATCCAGCCGTAGTGGAACCCGTCGATGTGGGCGGTGTGGGGATGCATGGCCACCTGGGGTGCGTTCTTGCGGAGGGGGGCGGAGCGCTCTCCTGTCCGGGGCGGGGCGGCGACTGTGGGGTTGCCGTTCCGGCGGGGGATCAGGATCCGATTCCCGATGGATCGTATAGCGATCAATTTGATTCCGCGAAATCGGCGGCCGACGGAATTGCTGAGGGGTTTTCAGGGGAATCCGCCGAGGGCGGCGGTTCATGATCGACATTGCGCCGGGGCAGGTCGTTCTCGCGACGGGGACGTCAATTTCCCTTTTGTGAAACACCTTGAACAATTCCGTCCGACGGCGGGGGTGCCCCCGCCGAACGGCGGGGGCACGGAAAACGCCGCGGAATTCACCCGCGCGGAAAAGCCGGCCCGCGGCACACCGGGGACGGGCCGCCCGCTACCGCCCGAGCGCGGCCTGCGCGATGACGGCCCGCAGACGGGCCTGAACGGCCTCGGCGGCCTCCCGGGTGACCGGGTCCTCGCTCTCCAGCTGCGGGGCGATCAGCTCCGCGGCGGCCACCAGGAGCGGCAGGGGCACCTCCACACTGCGCAGATGGAGGAGCTGGGAGGCCGCCCGCTCACCGGGCGTGGCCGGTGCGGGGGCGACGGGGATCAGGGCGGTGAGGCCCCGGGGGAGCGGCTGAGTGCTGGTCACCCGGCCCATTCTCCCGTGCGGGCCCGGGCGGTCCGCGCCGGCGGGCCCGCACGGGCCCGCGGCGGCGTTCGAAGGCCCGCCCCTGCCGGGGCCCCGGAACCGGCGTCCGCCGGCGCGGACCGGCGCCCGGGGCCTCCCCGCCTTCCGACGGCCCCGGGCGGGCGGCGAAGACCCAGCGGTTGGCCGCCGGCGCGTCGTTCGGCTCCGGCAGCGGGCCGCGGCCGTGCACGGCGGTGAAGTCGTACGGGCTGCGCACGGTCACCGTCCAGCCCCGGCGGGCGAGTCGGGCGGCGGAGTCGGGGCGGGGATCGGCGTCGAAGAGCGCGCGCGGATCGATGCCGAGCCGCTGCCGGGCCGCGACGTACACGGGGGACGTGCGCACGGCCGGCGGCTCGGCGGCCACGTCCTTGAGCTCGTAGGCGAGGGTGCTGCCGGGCGCGCCGAGCCGGTGCACGGTGGCGGCCCGCGCGCCCCCGACCAGGCCGCCGGGGGGATTCCGTCCGTGACTGTGCACAGCGTCGCAGGCTCTTGGCACCGCGTCCGCCGGCCCGCGAGGAACCGCCGCCCGGGGATGGTTCCGTTCTAGCCTCGTGCACGACGCAGCCGCCTTCACCCGAAAGCGGACTGCCCTGTCCGGGAGGGGAATTCGATGCTCAAGATACGCAAATTCGCGGCAACGGCCGTCGCCGCGGCCTCGCTCACGCTCGGAATCGCTGCCGCCACGCCGGCGTCGGCGACCACGACGAACACTTCCTGTTCCACCTGGAGCGACAGCAACACGTTCGGTGCGTACTGCTCCGAGGGCGCCACCTACTTCCGGGCCGTCGCCCTGTGCAACAGCGGCCAGACCGTGTACGGAGACCTGCGCCGGGTCGGTGGCGGATCCTGGAGCTACGCGTACTGCACCAGCGTGGGTTCCTCGCTCTACCGCGGGTCGGTTTCCCTGGCCTGACCGGGCCGGACCGTTCGCCCCTGAGTGGCCCGCAGGCCGAGAAGCCGCCCCCAGCCACCAGGGAGCCCTGGAGGACTGCCGGGATTCCCGTCGTGCGGGGATCCCGGCAGTCCGCGTCGAGAGCCGCCGACGTGCGCGGCCCATGATCCCCGGTCGCCCGAACTCTCCCCGAACTCGGCGGAGTCCGGGGAGAGTTCGGCGACCGGGCCGTGCCGCCCGGCAGCGGTCGCCGCCGCGGGCCGGGATCCGTCCCGCGCCCCGCGGCTACTCCCGCGCCGCCCCCGACAACGCCCGCTGCCGGTGCTCGCGGGGCGAGAGGCCGTACGCCGCCTTGAACGCGCGGCTGAACTCGGAGGCGCCGGGGATGCCGCAGCGTGCGGCGACGCCCTGGATCGACAGGGCGCGCAGGGCAGGGTCGGCGAGGTCGCGGTGGGCCTTCCGCAGCCGCTGGCCGCGGATGAACGCGGCGAGGGTCTCGCCCTGGGAGTGCCGGGTGAACAGCCGGTGCAGGTGGCTGACGGAGATGTGGTGGGCGGCGGCGACCACCGGCGGGGTCAGGCCGGGGTCGTGGAGGTGGTGCCGGACGAAGGCCCGGACGCTCTCCACCACGGTCCGCTGCCGGGCGTCCGGCGGCAGCGCGTTCACGGCGTCGAGCTCCCCGGCGATCCAGGCCCCCACCAGGTCGACCACGACCGTCCCGAGGCGGCACGTCTCGGCCGGCTGCAGGGCGGCGGCCCGGCGGTCCAGGCCGAGGAGGAACTCCGCCAGCAGCGCCCCCGTCCCCTCTCGCCGGGACAGCCTGCGCCCGAGCAGGTCGCGCAGCCGGTCCGGGGGCACCGGCAGCAGCGAGGCGGGCAGGTCGACGCCCACGCCGGCGGCCCCGAACCGCTCCTGGCCGGGGTCGCCGGCGCCGAAGCACCGCACGTCGTACGGGTGCGAGCTGTCGACGATCGTCAGGTCCCCGACCCCGATCGTCTCCCGCTGGTCGCCGGCGCGGCTCAGGGCCTGGCCGCCGGCCGTCAGCAGCGTCAGGTGGTACAGCTCCTCGTCCGACTGGCGCACCATGCGCTCGGTCCGCCGGAACCTCGCCGACGGGAACGACGTCCCCAGCAGCGCCACCGGCCCCAGCTCGACCCGACGCACCTGCGCCGTGAAGCTGTCGACATGGGCGCTGGTCGCGTCGCAGACCCGCGTCCGTCCGACCAGGTCCCGCCAGTGCTCGAAACGCTCCTCCGCCGACGGACCGTCGCCTCCGGCCACGCCCTTCACCCCCACGGACACTTCCACCCCCACGGACAACTCCGCCCCTTCTCAAGCGATTTCCCCGGGCCGGGCCGGCAGGTCCTCCCCGTGGCCCCGCCCTTGACGGACTCCTCGGAGTCCGGCGGCGTGGCCGCCGCCCTGCCCCGTCGTTCCTCCTCCTCGCGGCAGTTCGACACGGCGGGGGCGGTTCGGGTTGTACGGGAAGGACCGTGATCTGATTGGTACAGACCACTGCTGGTTCGTTGTGATAGAACCTCAGCTCTGGGCCGCAAGTGGTCCCGTGACGTGCGCCCCGGAGCCGAGCGAAGGGCGCCGAGGGGAGTGGCGGATGGTGCTGGCGGGGGTCGGGCGCCGGATCGGGCGGCACGGCGCGGTGCTGGCGGCCGTGGCCGTGAGCATCCTGGTGGCGACGGCGGTGCTGTCCGCGGTGGCCGGGCTGGCGCAGTCGGCCGCCGCGGCCGGGGTGCGCCAGCGCCTCGCCGCCGACGCCGGCCGCTCGGTGGAGGTGTCCGCGCGCTGGACGGCGCAGGGCCTGCCCGCGGCCGACCGGGCGGTGCACACGGCACTGGTCCGGGCGATGGCCGGCGTCCCCTTCCGCTCCGAGACCGCGCTGCGGGCCGGTATCGCCGTGGACCTGCCGCTGCCGCTCGCCGCGCGCCGGCAGGCCACCGAGACCGGGCTGCCCGGGCTCCCGGTGGCACTGCCCGACCCGGGCCGCTACGCCCGGCTGAGCAGCGGCAGTTGGCCGGACGCCGCCCCCGCCCCCGCCCCCGCCCCGGCGTCCTCCGCCGCCCCTGCCGACGCCCCCGGGAACGCCCTGCGCGTCGCCCTCCCCGAGACCGTCGCCGACCGCCTCGGCCTGGCGAGCGGCAGCACCGCGGTCGTCCCGGACCCCGCCACCGGCGGCCCGCTCACGCTCACCGTGACCGGCGTCTACCGCCCCGACCCGGCCGCCGACGCCTTCTGGAGCGGCCTGGCCGGCGCCGACGCCTTCTGGAGCGGCCTGGCCGGCGCCGACGGCGCGGACCGCGTCCTGCTGCTGGCCGACGGCGCCCAGCTGACGGCCCTGCCCACGTTCGGCAGCCGCACCCAGGCCGTCTGGCTGGCCCTGCCCGACACCGGCCGGTCGAGCCTGCCCGAACTCGCCGCGCTGCGCGACCGGGTGGCCGTCCTCGCCGGCTCCGACACCGCCCGCTCGGTCTACCGCGGCGCAGCCCCGCCCCTGGCCGACACCAGGGTGCGCAGCGCGCTGCCCGCCGCGGTCGACGGCCAGGCGGTGCCGGCCCTGGCCGCCAGGGCCGAGATCGCCGTTCCGCTCGCCCTGCTCGCCGTACTCGCCTCGGTGGTCCTGATTCTGACGGCCCGTCGGCTGGCCGACGCGATCGCCGTCGAGCAGGCGCTCCAGCGCTCCCGGGGAGCCGGCCTGGCGCGGCTGCTCGCGGTGGCGGCCGGCGAGTGGGCGGTGGCCGCCGTGCCGGCGGCGGCCTGCGGGCTGCTGCTGGTCGAGCCGCTGCTCGCCGCCGTCCTGCGCGGCGCCGGGGCGCACGGCCTGACCGCGGCCGACGGCCGAACCGCCTGGTGGGCCGCCGGGTTCGCGCTCGCGGTGCACGGCGCGGCCCTGCTGCTGCCGCTCGCCCGGCAGGCCTGGGACCCGCACGCCCGGCAGGCGCTGCGCCGGCGCCGCCCGCTTCGGCCGGGCCTGCAGCGGGCCGGAGCGGACCTGGCGCTGCTCGCCGTGGCGGTCCTCGGCTTCCTCCAACTGCGCCACTACCAGGGCGTGGTGGTGCCCGATGAGGGTGCGGGCTTCGACACCGGAGTCGACCCGGTCCTGGTGCTCGCCCCGGCGGCGATGGCGGTGGCCGGCGCGGTGCTGGCGCTGCGGGTGCTGCCGCCGGCCGGACGGCTGCTGGAACGGGCGGCCGCCCGCTCCCGCGGACTGGTCGCGCCACTGGGCGCCTGGCGGCTGAGCCGCGACGCCGGCCGCCAGGCGGTCCCGGTCCTGGTCACGCTCCTGGCCGTGGCCTGCGCCGGCCTGGCCGCCGGGGTCCTGGCCGCACTGCCGGCCGGCGACCGCGATCGGGCCGCCTTCACCGTCGGCGCCGACCTGCGGCTGTCCGGGGTGACCGGCGCGGCGGCGCAGCGGCACAGCGCGCTGGCCGCGCTGCCGGGCGTCACGGCCCTCACCCCGGTCGCCGACCAGTCGGCCTACGTGGGCAGCGCCGTGATCCGGACCGTCGCCGTCGACACCGCCGCCGCCGCGGCCTCCGGCGCCCTGCCGGCCCTGCGCCCCGACCAGGCCGACCGCCCGGCACCGGCGCTGCTGGCCCCGCTGACCGCCGCGCCCGCCCAGGGGCTCGCGATCCCCGGCGAGCCGACCGCCCTGGAGCTGACCGTCCAGGCCACCGCCGACCCCGCACCGCCGGACCGGGGCCCGAGCCTGCTGCTGTGGATCCAGGACGCCGACGGGCTGACCGAGCAGCTGACGCTCCCGCTGACGGCCGACGGCCGCCCCCACCCGCTGACCGTGAACCTGGCCGACGGCGGCCGGCGCAGCTACCCGCTGACCCTCGCCCGCGTCGGCGTCCGCTTCCCCGGCCCGCTGGCCCGGCGCACCACCCTGGACCTGGACCTGCCGCGGATCAGCGCCGTCACCGGCGACCGGCGAACCGACCTCGCCCTCGGACCGGACCGGTCCTGGGTCCGCTCCGGCGCGCCCTTCGTCAGCCCCACCGCACTCGGCTGCCCCGCCGGCGACCCGGCCCCGGACGCCCGGCCCGCCTCGGTGCTCGACGGCGGCGCCCAGGACGACCGGGCCACCGCCTGCACCTGGCACAGCCGCGGGCCCGGCCTCCTGCACGCGGTGCTGCGCTCCCAGAATCCCGCGAACGCCCTGGACCCGGCCGCCCTGGACACGTACTTCGCCGTGCGCCCCCCGACCGGCACCCCGACCGGCCCCCCGACCGGCACCCCGGACGGGAGCGCCCCGCCCGTCCTGTCCGCGATCGCCGACCGCACCCTGCTCGACGCGGTGAACGCCAAGGTCGGCGACACCATCCGGCTCACCTGGGACCGCGACCGCGACAGCGACCAGAAGGTCCGCATCACCGGGGAGGTCGACGCCCTGCCCGGCTACGGCCGCGGCCAGGGCCACCTGCTGCTGGACCTGCCCGCGCTCGCCGCCAACCACGCGCTCACCGGCGCGCCGCCGCCCGTCGACACCCACTGGTGGCTGGCCAGCGACGACCCCGCCGCCACCTGGGCCGCCGTCGACGGCCACAGCGCGTTCGGCCGCGCCCAGAGCGCACAGCGGCTCGCCGACGACCTGGCCGACGACCCGTTCCGGGCCGGACTGCGCTGCGCCTGGCTGCTGGTCATGGCCACCGCCCCGCTCTTCGCGGTGACCGCCCTGACCCTGCACGCCGTCGGCGCGGCCCGCTCCCGGCAACGGGAGTTCGCCGTGCTGCGCGCACTGGGCGCACGGACCGGCGAACTGACGGCGATGCTGCGCGCCGAACAGGTGGCGGTGACGGTGCCCCCGGTGCTGCTCGGCGGCCTGCTGGGCCTGCTGCTGACGGCCCTGCTGCTGCCGCTCACCGTGCTGGACGACAGCTCCGGCCCGGTCTTCCCGGCCCTGGCCACCGCCCCGGGCCGGCCGGCCGCCGCGCTCACCACGCTCGCCAGCGGCCTGCTGCTGGCCCTCACGGTCCTGGTCCTCACCCGGCTGCTGGCCAGGGTCGACCTGGTCCGGGCCCTGCGCGCGGGGGAGGACGGATGAGCCCGACGCCAGGACGGCGGCCCGGGACGGGGTCCGGCCTCGCGCCCGGCAGCGGGCGCGCCCCCGGGCCCGGCACCGCGTCCGGCACCGCGCCCGGCACCCTGCCCCGCAACGGACGCTTCGACGGCGGGAGCCCCGCATGCTGACACTGCGCCTGATCCGACGAGAGGCGCGGATCGCCTGGCCGGTGGCGGCCGGGCTGGCGCTGCTCTCCGTCCTGCTCACGGCGATCCCGCTGAGCTGGCCGCCGCGCTTCGACCGCCTCGCCGCCGGCGCGCTCGCGGACCGGGTCGCCCGCGCCCAGCTGTCCGGCCCGCTGATCACCGCCACGTCCACCACCGTCCCGCTGCCGTCCAGGCCCCGGATCACCCCCGGCGCCCTCGACCGCGACCTCGACCGGGCCGGCCACGCGGTGCGCGCCGCCGCCGGCCCGCGACTGGCCGCCGCGCTCGGCACACCGAATGGCCGCGTGAGCGCCCCCTCCGCGGTGGCGGAAGGGCCCGGAGTCCCCACCCCCTACGGCCGGCCCCCGGGGCTCAGCCTGGTCCACGCCCAGCCCGACGACGCCCACGGCCCGGTCGAGTACGTCCAGGGCCGCGCACCCCGGCAACCCGCACCCGACCCGACCGACCCGCCCGGACAGCCGCCCGCCGTCGAGGTCGCCGTCTCCGAAACCACCAGGGACCGCCTCGGCCTGACGACGGGTCAGCGATTCGGCCTGGCCGGCACCGGCTGGTCCACCCCGGTGCTCCTGGTCGGCGTCTTCCGCACCGACCACGGCGCCGACCGCCTCTGGCAGCAGTTCCCGATGCTCGTCGCCCCCTGGACCGTCCCGGCCGAGACCGGCCAGCAACTGGTCGGCCAACTCCTCACCAGCGCCGAAGGGATCGAACAGGTCGCGGGCCGCGGCACCGTACCGCTCGAACTGGCCTGGGACCTGCCCGTGGCCACCGACCGGTCCGGGCCCGCCGCCACCGCCACCGGGACCGCCGAACTGCGCGCCGCCCTCGCCGGGCTGCGCGCCGCCGACACCGCCCAGCGCTGCGGGGACGAATCCGGCGGCCTCTGCACACTGGCCGGCCAGATCGTGCCCAAGATCGCCGTCACCGACCGGCTCACGCCCGAACTGGACGCCTACGCCGCCCAACGAGGACGCGCCCAACAGCTCCAGGGCTTCGCGCTCGTCGGACTGCTCGCCGTGGTCGTGGCCACCGCCGTCGCCACCGCACGGCTCGGCGCCCGCCGCCGGGCCGGCGCCTTCGCCCTCCAGCTCTCCCGCGGCGCCGGGACCGCCGGGATCGCCGGCCGCCTGCTGGCCGAGGCCGCGGTCGCGGTCGGCGCCGGCGCCGCCGCGGGCTGGGCGATCGCCCGCGCCACCACGCCCCAGGGCACCGCCCTGGGGTCCGCCCTGCCGGCGGCCGTCGCCGCCCTGCTGGTCTGGTGCGCCCCGGCCGCCACCCTGCTCACCACCGCCCCGCGCACCCGGCCCCCGGCACGCGCGCGCCGCCTCGTCCTGGAAGCCCTGGCCCTGCTGCTCGCCGCGGGCGCACTGACCGCGCTGCGCACCCGCGGCGCCCTCGCCGGCTCCGGCCTCGACCTCCCGCTCGCCCTGACCCCGGTCCTGCTGGCCCTGGTCGCGGCGCTCGTCCTGCTCCGCCTGCTGCCCCCGCTGCTGCGCCGGGCCGCCCACTGGGCGCGCCGCTCGCGCGGCCCGGTCCCGCTGGTGGCACTCGCCCAGGCCGGCCGGCACACCGGCACGGCCGCACTCGCCCTGCTGGTCCTGACGCTGGCCATGGGCTACGGCGTCTTCGGCGCCGGGATCTCGCGCACCGTCACCGACAGCCGCGCCCGGAGCGCCGACTGGCGCACCGGCGGAGCACCGCTCGCCCTGGTCGGACCGCGCGACCGGCTGCCCGAGGACCTCTCCCACGTCCCCACCGTCGGCCACCAGGTGACCGTCACCGGCGCGAGCGGCGAACTCACCTCGCAGGACGACGGCACCACCTTCCCCGGCGCCCAGCTCGTCGGACTGGACGCCGCCGCCCTGTCCGCCGCCCGCCCCTCCTCCCCGGTCGCCCGCGCCCTGCTGGCCGCCGACGGGGCCGACGCGCCGGTGCGGCAGACCGGCGAGAACGGCGCCGAACCGCTGCTCACCGCCCTGGCCGACCCCGCCCTGGCCGCCCGCTTCCCCGACGGCACCTTCGAACTGTCCGCCCTGGGCACCAGCCGCGTCCTGGTCCACGTGATCGGCGCCCTGCCCGAGGACGCCCTGCGCGACCCGGTCCTCGGACCGGTCCTCGGCAACGGGCCGCGCCCCGGCGCCCTGCTGCTGTTCACCGGCCCCTCCGCACAACGCCTGCCCGCACAGCCCGGCCACCCCTCCGCACTCCTGCTCCACCCCGCCGCCGGCGCCCCGCCGCTGGACCGGGCCGCCGTGCGCACCGCGGCCACCCCGCAGCTCGCCCCCACCGGCAGGACCGGCCCGCGGGTCGAACTGCTCGACCACGCCGCGGAGTTCGAGGCCCTGCGCACCGACGGACTGGTCCGCTCGGTCCAGCTCGCCTTCCAGGTCACCACCGCACTCGCCCTGCTGCTCGCCCTCGGCGCCTTCGTCCTGGACCTCCTCCTCAGCGCCACCGAACGCGCCCGCGTCACCTCCTACCTGCGCACCCTGGGGCTCACCGGCCGCTCGGTACTCGCCCTGCAACTGCTGCACCCGCTGCCACTGCTGCTGACCGCCGCGGCCGGCGGAACCGCCCTGGGCCTGCTGCTGCCCGGGGCGCTCGGCCCCGGCCTGCGGCTGCAGGCGCTCACCGGAGCGCCCTTCGAACCCGCCGCACACACCGACTGGACCACCACCACGGCGCTCGGCCTCGCCCTGACCGTGCTGGTGACGGCGGCCGGCGCCCTGGAGACCGCGATCGCCCGCCGCCGCGCCCTGGGCGCCGTCCTACGACTGGGGGAGGCCCTGTGACCACCCGTGAGAACGAACGACCCGCCGCCGGGACCGACCGGCCCATGGTCCACTGCGAGAGCCTCGTACGGATCTACCGCACCGGCACCACCGCCCGCGGCGGCGTCGAGGTCCAGGCCCTGCAGGGACTCGACCTGACCGTGCGCGAGGGCGAACTGACCGCCCTGGTCGGGGCCTCCGGCTCCGGCAAATCCACCCTGCTCGGCATCCTCGCCGGCCTGGACACCCCCAGCGCCGGCACCGCCACCGTCGACGGCACCGACCTGGGCGCGCTCAAGCGGCGCGAACGCACCGCCTACCGCCGCCGCACCGTCGGAACGATCCAGCAGCAGACCGCCGCCAACCTGCTGCCCTACCTGACCGCCCGCGAGAACGTCCAACTGCCCATGGGCTACGCCGGCGTACCGCGCCGCCGCCGCGCCGCCCGGGCCACCGAACTGCTCGACCTGATGGGCATCGCCCAGGCGGGCGACCGCACCCCCGCCGCGCTCTCCGGCGGCGAACAGCAGCGGGTCGCCATCGCCGTCGCCCTCGCCAACGAACCCCGCCTGCTGCTCGCCGACGAACCCACCGGCGAACTGGACACCGCCACCTCGCAGGAGATCTTCACCGCCCTGCGCACCGCCAACAGCGAACTGGGCACCACCGTCCTGATCGTCACCCACGACGCCCTGGTGGCCGACCAGGTCCGCCGCACGGTACGGATCCGCGACGGGCGCACCTCCACCGAAGTGCTGCGGGGCCCCGCGGCCGCCGACGGTGATGGCGACGGCGACGGCGCACCCGTCGAGTACACGGTGCTGGACCGGGTCGGCCGGCTCCAACTGCCTCGCGACTTCACGGAATCCCTCGGCCTGGCGCACCGCGTTCGGCTGGTCCTCGAACACGACCACATCACCGTGTGGCCCGACCGCGACCGCCCGCCGGGCGCCGGACCCGCCGCGGACGGCGGCTGACCTCCGCCCGCCGCCCGACGCGCCGTCCGTCCGCCGCCCGACCCGCCGTCCGCCCGCCCGCCGACCGACAGGAACACCCGTTCTCCCGGCCCTGTCAGGGAACTGGACAGCGGTGCGGGAGTCGACCAGTCTCACCACCATGACGTTCCCCCAACACTCTCCCTCCGCCACACGCACAGCGCTCCTCCAGGCCGTCACCGCGGTCGGCGACGAAGCCGTCCCCCTGCTCGCCGACTGCCGCGGCGACATCCGCATCCCCGGCGCCGAGTGGACGGTCGCCGAGGCCGCCGCCCACCTCGCGATGGCCAACGAACTGATGGCCGCCCTCGCCGCCGGGGAGGAACGCCCGTACGGGGACGGCACCCCGGGCGCGCTGGCCGCGGCCAACGAGGTCTCGCTGGCCGCGCGACCCGAACGCGACCCGGCCGTACTCGCCGAGCAAATCGCCCGCCAGGCAGGGGAGTTCGCGGCAGCGGCCGGCCCGCGCACCGGCACCGAGCCGATGCTGACCCCGCTCGGCCCGATGGACCTGGACACCCTCGGCGCTTACCTGCTGACCCACATGCTGGCCCACCTCTACGACGTCGCCGTCGCGCTCGGCCGGCCCCACCCGATCGACCGGCAACGCGTCGGGCTGACCATGCCGTTCCTGCGAACGGCCATGCCCCTGGTGGCGGACGCCCGCACCGCGGCCGGCCACAGCGCCTGCTACCGGCTGCGACTGCGCGGCGCGGGCGGATTCGCGGTCACCTTCACCGACGGCGCCGTCGCGGTCAGCCAGGAGCCGCCCCGCCGCCCCGACTGCACGATCCTCGTCGAGCCGGTGGCGTTCTTCCTCCTCGCCCTGGGCCGCTGCTCCACCACCGGCGCCATCGCCCGCGGCAAGGTGCTCGCCTGGGGCCGCCGGCCCTGGCTGGCCCCGTCCTTCCCCGGACTGTTCACAGCCCCCTGAACCCGCGCGCCGGCCCGGCGCCATCGCCCGCGGCGCCCCCCTCGGCCTCACGGCACGCCCCGCAGGCGTTCCACTGGGGCCCGCCGGGCGCGGGGGAGCGGCGAGGGGCCAGGGTCATGTCGGAGGTGCTCAGGCCGCACAGCGTCAGGGGGCCGCAGGCGCCGGAGGCCTCCGCGGGGGCGCAGTGCGCCAGACGCACCGGGTCCCCGGGGCCCGCCGGCCCGCGGTCGGGGCCGAGGATCCGCACATTGGTCGGCGTATCGGGTTCGAGCACGATGACGGTGTCCATCTCCACAACCTCGCCGCCCGACCCGTCCGCTGCACCCGCACCGTGGCATCCGGCCCAGCCACCCCCACCCCTGACACCCCGCCCCGGCGCCCTCCCGGCGACGGGGTCCGGCCGGGGCCGCTAGCATCGCGCGCATGCTGGCGCTGCTCCACACCTCCCCGGTCCACGTCCCCGTCTTCGACGCGCTCCGGGACCGCGAGCACCCCGGGCTGTCCCTGCGGCACGTCGTGTCGGAGGGGTTGCTGGCCAGGGCCCTGGCCGAGGGGCCCGAGGCCGTCGCGGGGGACATCGACCGGGCTCTCGCCCCGGCGATCGCCGCCGGGGCCGCGGCGGTGCTGTGCACCTGTTCGACGATCGGGGGCGTCGCGGAGGCCCGGGCCGCGGCGCTGGGAGTGCCCGTGCTGCGCGTCGACCGTCCGATGGCGGCGGCCGCCGTCGCCGTCGCACCCGGCGGCGGCCGAGCCGTGACACGCATCGCCGTGATCGCCGCACTGGCCGGCACTCTGGGTCCGACCACGGCCCTCGTCGACGAGGAGGCCGCCCGATCCGGCCGGCCGGTCACGGTGACGGCCGCGGTGGTCGACGGCGCCTGGGACCGGTTCGAGAGCGGTGACCGCGCCGGCTACCTGACGGCGATCGCGGCCGCCGTCGAGGCCGTGGACGACGCGGACGCCGTCGTCCTCGCCCAGGCGTCCATGGCGGACGCCGCGCAGCGGACCGCGACCGCGGTGCCGGTCCTGTCCAGCCCGGCCCTCGGGCTGCGCGCCGCCGCTGCCGCCGCCGCGGTGGCACGCCCCGCGGCGGGGGCCGCACCGGCGGACGGCGGGCCCGCGTAGGGCAGTGCCGCCCGGCCGAGGACGTACCGCCCTCCCGCCGCGGCGGGGAGCACCGGGCCGCTTGAGCATCCGTACTCAGGCGGCGCTGTCGGTGCCGGATGACAGTGTGCGGGTACGTCGGGACGCCCGGGCCCGGCACCACGGAGGGGATGACCATGAGGCGTGCGAGTTTCGCCTGGACGACGGCGGTCGCGGCGATGGCGGCAATGGCGGCGGTCGCGGTGACGGCCGCCCCGGCGTCCGCCGGACAGGCCGGACAGGCAGGACAGGCCGGGGAGCCCGGGGAGTCCGGGGAGCCCGGGCACGGGACGCCGGGGACGGGCGAGATCCTGCCCTACCCCGGGCCGGAGGGCCTGATCTGGATCCCGGACTGGATCGGTGACGGCGGGGCGGTCACCGGCGGCGCCTACACGGCCGGTCCGCCCGTCACCGTCACGGTCGGCTGCCGGGGCGGCAGCGGCGGCGCGGGCGAGGTGCGGGTCACCTTCACGCCGTACTACGGCGACACCACCCCGGTGGAGTTCACCGTGCCCTGTCCGGCCGAGGCCGTCGACAGGGGCTCGGCGGTGGTGACGGCCGAGCAGGGCCGGTCCTTCCACGTCGGGGTGAGGGCGTCGGCCCCCGACGTGCACTGGGGGCTGGCGGTCACCCAGCCGGACGCCTGACCGACCCGGGGCGGGAACCGCTCGCCGGCCGCAGCCCTCGCGGGTGCGGCCGGCGGGCGTACGGAGCGGGTGCGGGCCGGCCCCACCGCCGGGGCCCGCCTCGCTATACATGCCATGTATACATGATGTGTATAGTCCTTGATCATGTCACTCGGACAGATGCTCCTCGGGTTCCTGGAAGCCCAGCCCCGCCACGGATACGACATCAAACGCCTCTACGACGAGCACTTCGGGCGCGACCGGTCCCTGCACTACGGGCAGGTGTACGCGACGCTCTCCCGGCTGCTGAAGAACGGCCTGGTCGTCGTGGAGGGTGTGGAGGCCGGCGACGGCCCGGACCGCAAGCGGTACGCCATCACCGACGCCGGAGTCACCGACCTCGCCGACTGGCTCAACCAGCCGGAGGACCCGCAGCCGTACCTGCAGAGCACCCTCTACCACAAGGTCGTGCTCGCCATCCTGACCGGACGCTCCGCCGCCGACGTCCTGGACACCCAGCGGGCCGAACACCTGCGGACCATGCGCGAACTGACCCGCCGCAAGCTCGCCGGCGACCTCGCCGACGAACTGATCTGCGACCACGCGCTGTTCCACCTGGAGGCCGACCTGCGCTGGCTGGAACTGACCGCCGCCCGCCTCGACGACCTCACCGCCCGCCTCACGGAGACCCCACGTTGACCAGCGCCGGACCCCTGCTCACCGCCCAGGACCTGCACAAGTCCTTCGGCCTCACCCCGGCCCTCGCCGGCGCCTCGCTCACCGTCGCCGCCGGCGAACTCGTCGCCGTCATGGGCCCCTCCGGCTCCGGGAAGTCCACCCTGCTGCACTGCCTCGCCGGCATCACCCGCCCCGACCGCGGCACCATCGGCTACCGGGGCCGCGACCTCACCACCTGCACCGACGCCGAGCTCAGCGCCCTGCGGCGCACCGAGTTCGGCTTCCTGTTCCAGTTCGGCCAGCTCGTCCCGGAACTCTCCTGCCTGGAGAACGTCGCGCTGCCGCTGCGCCTGAACGGCATGCGCCGCAAGGCCGCCGAGGCCCGCGCCGGCGAGTGGCTGGAACGACTGGAGGTCGCCGACGTCGCCGCCAAGCGCCCCGGCGAGGTGTCCGGCGGCCAGGGCCAGCGGGTGGGGGCCGCCCGCGCCCTGATCACCGGCCCCAAGGCGGTGTTCGCCGACGAGCCGACCGGCGCCCTCGACACCCTCAACGGCGAACGCGTCATGAAGCTGCTGACCGTCGCCGCGCGGGAGACCGGCGCGGCCGTCGTCCTGGTCACCCACGAGACGCGGGTCGCCGCCTACGCGGACCGCGAGGTCGTCGTCCGCGACGGCCGCACCCGCGACCTGGCGGCCGCCCGGTGAGCGCCGCCGACCCGAAGGTCCGCCGGCCGGCCCTGGACCAGCTCGCCCTCGGCGCCCGACTGGCCGTCACCAGCGGACAGGACGGCTGGGGCCGGCTGCTGCTCACCGCCTGCGGCGTCGGCCTGGGAGTGGCCCTGCTGCTCTTCACCGCCTCCTTCCCCGGCATCGTGCACCACCGCGACCAGCGCCTGTACACGCAGAACGACACCTTCCAGGACGAGGACCTGCCCACCCCCGGCGACCGGACGGTCCTGGTGGCCGTCGCCGACACCACCTTCCACGGCACGCCCGTCCGCGGCCGGATCGTCCAGCCCGAGGGCCCGAACGCGGCGCTGCCGCCCGGGGTGGCCGCCTACCCGAAGCCCGGCGAGATGGCCGTCTCCCCGGCCCTGGCCGACCTGCTGAAGGACCCCGCCAACCAGCTGCTGCGCGAGCGCCTGCCCCACCCCGTGGTCGGCACCATCGGCCCGGCCGGACTGCTCGGACCCGGCCAGGCCGACTTCGTGCTCGGCGGCGACCGCCTCTCGGTGGACACCGGCGCCGTCCGGATCACCGAGTTCGGCCACTTCTCACCGCCCAAATCCATGGACCCGAAGCTGATCCTGCTCAACGCCGTGGGCCTGACGGTGATGCTGGCCCCGGTCGGGGTCTTCCTCGCCGCCGCCGCGCGCTTCGGCGGCGAACGGCGCGACCGCCGCCTCGCCGCCCTGCGGCTCGGCGGCGCGGACCACCGGATGACCGCCCGGATCGCCGCCGGGGAGTCCCTGGTGGGCGCGGTGCTGGGCCTGGCCGCCGGGGCGGCGCTCTTCCTGATCGGCCGACAGGCGATCGGACGGATCCGGCTCGCCGGATTCAGCTTCTACCCCGAGGACGTCGCACCGCAGCCCGCCGTCGCTGCCGCGATCGCCGTGATCGTGCCGCTCATGGGCATCGGCGTCACCCTGCTCGCGATGCGCCGGGCGACCGTCGACCCGCTCGGCGTGGTCCGCCGCTCCGGCCCCGGCCGGCGCCGGATCGGATGGCGCCTGATGCTGCCGCTGGCCGGCCTGGCCCTGACGGTGTTCGCCCTCGCGCTCTTCGACCCGGGGAACGGCACACACGGATCGCTCCTCGTGGCCGTCGGCGTGATGCTGACGCTGATCGGCCTCTGCACCCTCCTGCCGTGGCTGGTGGAGGCCGTCACCCGACGGGCCGGCGGCGGCGGGCTTTCCTGGCAACTGGCCACCCGCCGCCTGCAGTTGGGCTCGGGACCGGCCGCCGCGGCGGTCAGCGGCGTCGTGGTGGCGATCGCCGGGGCGATCGCCCTGCAGACGCTCTTCCTCGGCATCAGCACACAGTACGAGGGCAACACCCGGGGCGTGCCCGCCGCCGGGCCGTACCAGCAGTCGGTGTCCTTCCCCGGCGGCGCGCCCACCGCCGACGGCATCGCCGAACGCCTGGCGCACAGCGCCGCGGTCAAGGCCACCGCGGCGTACACCGAGTTCTCCCTGGAGAGCGGGACGGCCAGGTCCTGGCAGCTGCCCTCGGTCCGGATCGCCTCCTGCACGGTGCTGCGCGGCTTCGCGACCCTGCCCGACTGCAAGGACGGCGACGCCTTCGCGGTCCAGGGACCGGCCGGGCGGCCGGACGCCGAACCGGTCCGGCCCGGGACGACCGTCCACGCCGCCTACTTCCGGGGCACCGGCGAGCCGGCCCCCTTCCCGCTGCCCGCCGTGACGGCCACCGTCACCGCCGTCGAGGGCGCGGACCCCAACGGGCGGCTCGGATCCGGCCTGCTGCTGCTCACCCCCGCCGCCGTGCCGGCCGAGGCGCTGCGCGGACAGCCGGCGACCGTCCTGGTGTCGCTCGCCGACGGCCTGACGGACCCCAAGGAGCAGCTGACCACAGCCGTGATGGCGATCGACCCGCAGGCCCGCACCGGGTTCCCGCTCGACAACACGCTCGACCCCACCTACCTCGCGGTCAAGCGCCTGCTGACGGCGGGATCGGCGATCACCCTCCTGCTGGTCTCCCTCAGCCTGCTGGTCGGCCAGCTGGAGCGCTTCCGGGAACAGCGCCGGGTGCTCGGCGTGCTGAACGCCGTCGGCACCCGCCGCCGCGTCCTGGGCCTGTCGGTGCTGTGGCAGACGCTGCTCCCGATGGCCCTGGGCCTGGTGCTGGCGGCCGTCGGCGGCCTGCTGATGGGAACGGTGCTGCAGTACGCGGCGGGCGTCCCGTGGAACGTGGACTGGGGCTCGATGCTGGCCATGTCGGGAATCGCGGCCGGCGCGGTCCTCCTCACCACCGCCCTCGGACTGCCGCGCCTCCTGCGGCTGATGCGGCCCGACGCGCTGCGCTACGAGTAGCCCGGATCCCGCGCGGCGCCCCGACGCACCCCGGCCGGTCCCCGCGGGGGCCGTCTCCCGCGCCGGGGCGGGAGACGGCGGCTTGGGGGCGGCGGTACGGGAGCCGGCCGGGGAGGCGGCCCGGGGGATCAGCCGCCGACGGCCGACCCGTCCGCGACGGGCCGCCAGGGGGAGAGGTCGACGGCGCTCTGGACGTAGCCGGCCCGGTCCCAACTGCCGTTCGCGTGACGGATGGTGTGGTAGAGCGAGCCGTTGTTGGCGCAGGTCTCGAAGAGCAGCTGCAGCTCGTTGTTCACATTGGCGCCGTCGGCGCCGCACACGTAGAAGGGCTGGGTGAGGATCTGCTGGCCGATGGGCCCCCAACCGGCCCAGTTCCCGTCGGAGTTGCGGATCGTGTGGTAGACGGCGATCTGGCTGTTGTTCACCACGGCGACCTGCAGCGCGCCGTTGATGCCCACCGCGACCACGTCGTGCGGCCAGCCCCAGGGGGAGGGGGTCCCGGCCGCGCCCATGATGTTGCCCCAGCCGGCCCAGGTGCCGTCCGCGTGCCGGATGGTGTGGAGCACGCTGCCGTCGTTCCACATGGTGGCCACGATGTGCAGTTCGCCGTTCACCTCGGCCGTCGCCAGGCTGAAGTATTTGTCCGAGCCGAGTCCCGGAGGGGCGCTGATCGCTCCCCAGGGCTGCCAGCTCCCGTCCGGGTTCTCGACGGTGTGGACGAGCCGGCCCGCGGGGTCGACCGCCGCCAGCTGGACCCGGCCGTCCACGATGGCCGCGCCGGCCGTGCCCAGCTGGAAGTACTCGCTGGAGACGGGCAGTTCCGCCAGGCCCCGCATCGGGGTCGGGGCGGACCAGCTGCCGTCGGGCTGCTGCGTCGACTGGACGAACTGCACGCTCATCGGGCCGGAGCTCCGGAGCCCGAACAGCCGCAGCCGCCCGGAGTCGACGACGGTCGTCCAGTACCGGAAGCCGCCGAACTGCGGGATCTCCCTGGCGGCGTCCCAGGTGCCGTCCGGTGCCCGGCGGGTCTGGACGACCTTCCACGGATCGGCGCGCAGCATCAGGTTCAGCCCGGCCGTCGGGGCGGCGTCGCTCCCGGTCGAGCGGGGCGCGGCCCCGGCCGGCGCGGCCGTCATCACGGTGGCGAGCGCCACCGAGGCGGCCAGCATCGAAGCGACGCGTACCCGGCGTCGGCGGGTGGTCCTCAGCACGACAACATCCCCCTGTTCAGGTGGCCCCGATCGGGCCAGGTGCTGTCATACCAGAGCCAGGAGAGCAGGGGGAAGCGGAAATTCCGCCGGCCGCGGTCGCTGGCGGTGGCGGTGGCGGGCGCGGGCGGCCGGGCCGGCGGACGTCACCCCAGCGCGGCCGCCTTGCGCAGCAGCACCGACCGCTCGCGGGAGTTGCGGCACAGGCGGGCGGCGAGTTCCAGCTCGGCACGGGCCTCGGCGGTGCGGTCGAGGCGGAGCAGCAGTTCGCCGCGCACACCGGGGAGCAGGTGCGACCCGGACAGGCGGCCGGAGGCGGCCAGGTCGTCGACGATGGACAGCGCCTCCCGCGGTCCGCCCGCCATCGCGACGGCCACCGCGCGGTTGAGGTCGACGACGGGGGAGGGGGCCACTCGGCCGAGCGCCTCGTACAGGAGCACGATGCGGTCCCAGTCGGTCTCCGGCACCGAGGGCGCCGTCGCGTGGCAGGCGGCGATCGAGGCCTGCAGACCGTACGGTCCGAGGCCCCGCCCGAGGGCGGCGGCGCGGCCGAGCGCGGCCAGACCGCGCCGGATCGCGGAGCGGTCCCACCGGCGCCGGTCCTGGTCCTCCAGGAGCACCGCCTCGCCGTCGGGCCCGGTGCGGGCCGGGAAGCGCGCGGCGGTGAGCTCGAACAGCGCGAGCTGGCCGTGCACCTCGGGCTCCCCGGGCAGCAGGGCGGCCAGGACCCGGGCCAGCCGTACGGCTTCGTAGGCGAGGTCGGGGCGCAGCAGGTGGTCGCCGGCCGTCGCCGTCGAGCCCTCCGTGAAGACCACGTACAGGACGCTCAGGACGGCGCCGAGCCGCGCCGGCCGTTCCTCGGGCGGCGGCAGCTCGAACGGCACGTGGGCGGCGGCGATCGTCTTCTTGGCCCGGGTGATGCGGGCCTGCACGGTCGGTACCGGCACGAGGAAGGCGCGGGCGATCTCCTCGCTGGACAGGCCGCCCACCACGCGCAGCGTGAGTGCCACCCGGGCCTCGGGCGACAGCACCGGGTGGCACGCGACGAACATGAGGGACAGGACGTCGTCGTCGACCCGGTCCGGGTCCCACGGCAGATCGTCGGGCGGCGCGGGCGGGTCGGCCGCGCCCGAGCTGGACTGGCCGTCGGCGAGCCGGCCGGCGAGCGCGGCGTACCGCTCGTCGCGGGCCGACCTGCGGCGGAAGGCGTCGACGGCCCGCCGCCGCGCGGTCGCCAGCAGCCAGCCCACCGGGTTGGCCGGCGCACCGTCGCGCGTCCAGGTGACGAGTGCCTCCGCCAGCGCCTCCTGCGCGACGTCCTCGGCCAGCGCGAAGTCCCCGGTGTAGCGGGCCAGCGCCCCGACGATCCGTGCCGACTCGATCCGCCAGACGGCCTCGACGGCCCGCCGCGCCGACTCGGCGACCGGCGGGCCGTCGGTGGCCCCGGCTGTCACAGCTGGCCGGTCCTCTCGCGCCACGCCCGCTCCTTGACGATCCACTCGTTGTCCTGCGGGAACTCCTCGATGCCCGGCACGCGGCGGACCTCGCACTTCGAGCCGGGCAGCGCCGGGAGGCGCTTGGCCCACTCGACGGCCTCCTCCTTCGAGGCGACGTCGATCACGTAGAAGCCGCCGAACAGCTCCTTCGTCTCGCCGTACGGTCCGTCGGTGACCACCGGGGTCTCCCCGCCGAAGTCCACCACCACGCCCTGCGAGGGGTCGTCCAGCCCCTCGGCGGCGACGAGCACGCCCGCCCGGATCAGCTCCTCGTTGAAACGGCCGACCGTTTCGAGCATCTCCTCGAAGGGCGTCTCCATCATCTTCGCGACGGACTCGTCGGTGCCCCGCATGATCAGCATGTACTTCGCCATCTCCGGCCTCCTCGTTCGGGGGTCGCCTCTCGACCCTTCCGGTCCCAGGTCGAACGGCGCGGTCGCGGATCGACACGGTGGGCGGACCCGGATCATTTTCTTCGTGTTCTTCGTGTTCCCCGCGACGGGGGCCCGCGTCGCACGCAGGGGAGCAGGGGAGCAGGGGAGCAGGGGAGCCGGGGCCCGGCCGGCGTCCGGCCGGATCAGGGCTGCCGGCGGGCGCGTTCGGTGATGTTGCGGGCCATGCCCCCGAACACCACGGTGTGGAACGGCGCGGCGGCCCACCAGTACGCGTGTCCGGCCAGGCCGTGCGGGTGGAACAGGGCCCGCTGCCGGTACCGGGTCCCGCGGTCCCCGTCCGGTGCGACGGAGAGTTCGAGCCAGGCCGGTCCGGGCAGGCGCATCTCGGCCCGCAGGCGCAGCAGCCGGCCGGGTTCGATCTCCTCGACGCGCCAGAAGTCCAGGGAGTCCCCGACCCGCAGCCGGGCCGGGTCGCGGCGGCCCCGGCGCAGTCCGACGCCGCCGACCAGGCGGTCCAGCCGGCCGCGCACGGCCCAGGCGAGCGGGAAGGAGTACCAGCCGTTGTCGCCGCCGATGCTCTCGATCACCCGCCAGACGGCGGCGGGCGGCGCGGCCACGACGCGTTCCCGGACGTCCTGGTAGAGGCTGCCGCCGGCCCAGTCGGGATCGGTGGGCAACGGGTCGCTGGGCACACCGGGCAGCGAGGCGGAGGACCAGCGGGTGGCGACGTCGGCGTCCTTGATCCGGCGCAGGGCGAGCGTGACGGCCCGGTCGAAGCCGGTCAGGCCCTCCGGCGGGTCGGGCACCCAGCGGGCGATGTCGTGCTCGCCGCAGACGACCTCGTGGCGCAGGGACTCGACGAGGGGGCGGGCGATGGACCCCGGCACCGGGGTCACCAGACCGACCCAGTAGCTGGAGAGGCGGGGGGTGAGGACCGGCACGGGGACGACGAGGCGCCGGCGCAGCCCGGCGACGCTGGCGTAGCGCTGCATCATCTGCTCGTAGGTGAGGACGTCGGGGCCGCCGATGTCGAAGGTGCGGTTCAGCCCGGGCGGCAGGTGGGCGGCGCCGACCAGGAAGCGCAGGACGTCCCGGACGGCGATCGGCTGGATCCGGGTGGACACCCAGCGCGGGGTGACCATCGCGGGCAGGCGTTCGGTGAGGTGGCGCAGCATCTCGAAGGAGGCGCTGCCGGAGCCGATGATCACGGCGGCGCGCAGTTCGGCCGTCGGGACACCGCCGGCGCGCAGGACACGGCCGACCTCGGCGCGCGAGCGCAGGTGGGGGGAGAGGTCCGCCTCGGGCACCCCGGCGGGGACGAGGCCGCCGAGGTAGACGATCCGGGTGACGCCGGCGGCCGCCGCGGCTGCCGCGAAGGCGCGGGCGGCGTCGCGGTCGGTCGCCTCGAAGGACGGCCCGGTGCCGAGCGAGTGGACGAGGTAGTAGGCGACGTCGACGCCGTCGAAGGCCCCGGCGAGGGTGGCGGGGCGGGTGACGTCACCGGTGGCGGTCTCCACCCGGGCCCGCCAGGGCTGGTCGCGCAGCCGCCGGGGATCGCGCACCAGGCAGCGCACGGTGTGCCCGCGGGCGAGCAGTTCGGGCACGAGCCGGCCGCCGATGTAGCCGGTCGCCCCGGTCACCAGGCAGCGCAGCGGGCCGGGCCGCAGCGGATCCATGTCGACTCCTCTCCGGAAGCAGCACCCGCGGCTTCCGCCGGGCCGGGAAGCCCTCGTCCGGTTCCACGTTCCCGCACCGGAAGGCCCGGCGCGCCCGCTGCCGCGCCCGCGGTCGCCCGAGCCGGGCCACGGCCGGGCCTCGCGCGGCCGGCCGCGGCCCGCAGGCCCCGGGCCCGTACGGCCGGTCGCCGTCCGCCTCCCGGGCCGCCCTCGCGGCCCCGCCCGCCGCCCGCCGAGCCGATCCCGGGCCGCCCGCCGAGCCGATCCCGGGCCGGCCGTCCACCCGCACGCACTTGACGGAATGTCACGATCCGATCTTCATCCTGTCCGGATGATTGTGACGCTGTGCATGCCACCAAAAGCCGTCCACCGACCGTCCTGTGAGGTGTCCACGCAAGTCAGCACGCACCGCCATCGGGGAGCCACCATGTCCGTCCGCCACCGTCACCAGCTGCTCGCCTCCGCCGCCCTTGTCGTCGGAGCCGGCCTCGCGCTGACCGCCTGCGGGCCCGACAACACCGACACGGCCGGCGGCCCGGGGGCCTCCGCGGCCGCCACGGTGGCCGTCACGCCCCCGGCCTCCGGTGCCCCCACGGCGGGCGCACCGGCCACGGGAGCGGCGACGAAGCCCGCCCCGCAGAAGCCGTCCGGCGCGAGCACCCCGGGCGGCACCAAGTCCGACGGCGGCGGTGCCGGCGCCGCCGCCCACCCGTGCGACATCAAGAACCTCTCGATCAAGGTGACGGCCCGGTCCGGGGCGGCCGGCCAGCGGGTGATCGAGGTGCGCAACACCGGTGCGAGCTCCTGCAGCCTGAGCTCCTCCCCGGGGGTCGACCTCGGCGACTCCGTCTCGCCCGACCAGAGCAAGAACGTCAAGCCGATACTCGCCAGCGGCACCGAGCGCTTCACGGTCCCGGCGGGGCAGAACGCCTACGCGGTGATCGACCTCGACCCGAGCGGCGCCACCACCGGCACCACCCCCGGCATCAACGAGATCAACGTGCTGGCCGACGACGAGGGCACCAACATGCCCCTCGCGAACACCCAGAACTTCCCGCTCGACAGCGGCGTGCGGGTGCTGAACCCCAAGATGGGCAACTACCGCTCCAGCGTGGCGGACGCCGTCGCCTCCATGACGGCCGCCCCCAAGTAGCCCCGGAACCGGCCCGCCCGCCACGGCGGCACCTGCCGCCACGGCCGGAGCGGGCGGCGAGAACCCCTCGCCCCTCCAGGGCCTGCTCCGGCACCTGCGACGGCGGCCCCCGCCCCCGCCGTCGCCATTACCGCCACCGTCATCGGGGCTGTTCGGCCGGTCCCCCGGCAGACGGCTCCCGCTCCGGCATCCGGGTGAAATGAAGCGGAGTCGCCTGGCGCGAATGGAAGCCGGGTCCGACGCTGCCAGAATGCAATTTCCTCGGGTCCACCTGCACAGGCGGTGCCACCGGACAGCTGGAGCGGAACATGCGAATCATTCGACCACGCAATAGTCCGGAAAGGGAGACCGGCGCAGGCGCTGGAAGCCTCCCGTGGACACTCATGTATCACTCGGTGACGTCGACGGTCGAGGACCCCTATCTGATCACCGTCGATCCCGCGCGGTTCCGCCGCCAGCTGCGCTGGCTGTCCGCCCGCGGGCTGCGCGGGGTGTCGGTGGGCGAGCTGATGCGTTCCCACCGGGACGGCACCGCGGCGGGCCTGGTCGGGCTCAGCTTCGACGACGGGTACCGCGACTTCCTGGAGGAGGCCATGCCCGCACTGGCGGAGTACGGCTTCACCGCGACGGTCTACGTGGTGGCCGGCCGGCTCGGCGGATCCAACGACTGGGACCGGCAGGGCCCGCGCAAGCCGCTGATGACGGCGGACGAGGTCCGGGAAGCCGCTGCCGCCGGGGTGGAGATCGGCTCGCACGGGCTGACCCACCGGCGGCTGGCGGGCCTGGGCGCGCGGGACCTCGCCGCCCAGGTCACCGACAGCCGCCACGTGCTGGAGGACCTCACGGGCCGGGAGGTCGACGGGTTCTGCTACCCGTACGGCTCGCTCGACGACGCCGCCGTGGAGGCGGTGGAGCAGGCCGGCTACGCGTACGGGTGCGCGGTCAGCCCCGGGCCCCACAGCGGGGTGTACGCGCTTCCCCGATGTTACGTCGGGGACCGGGACGGACCGCTGCACCTGACCGCGAAGCTGGTGCGCGACCGCTGGCGGCGCTGACGGCCGCTCAGCGGCCGGCGGCGGAGGGTTCCGCGGCGGGTTCCAGGCGCAGCCAGGACTCGTGCCACAGCAGGGCGCAGCGGCGGTCGCAGCCGGTGGGGGCCGGCTCGCCGCCGCAGCGCAGGCCCTGGAGGATGAACCAGCGCCCCCCGGTGGGGTGCTGCCACCAGGCCAGGGACCGGTGACGCAGCTCGGTGGCGCCGTGCCGGGTGCCGGCGTGGAGCTCCATCCCCGGCTGGAAGGGGACGCCGTGCAGGCGCCCGTCGGAGCCGAGGGTCGCGTGGATCTCCGCGAGGCTGCGCACCGTCGCCCACAGGGCGACCGGCCGGGCGGCGGGGACCGGCGCGGGGGCGGGCTCCAGCCATTCGTCGCGGAACAGCAGCGCGCAGTCCATGCCGCAGCCCTGGGTCCCGTCGGCGCCGTGGCAGGTGGCGCCGGCCAGGGCGACGGTGCCCGACAGGCGCCGCACGCGGTAGTGGTCGTCGATCATGCGGCGCACGACGCGTTCGACCTGGTAGACGCCGCCGCAGAACGACCACTGGCTCCGGGTGAACCACAGGCCGCGGTGGCGGTCCTTGGCGTCCAGGGTGGCGCGCACCACGGCCTCGTCCTTCACCCGGACCCAGTCCCCCTCGGCGAAGCGGGAGGGACGGCCGGGCGCCGGAATGTCGGCGCGGCGCTCACGCAGGCCTTCGCGGACGATCCGCGCGCGACGCACGACACCGAGCGGCGGAAGGTCGCGCAGGGGCAGACTCTTGTACTGGCACCGGTTCGTGGCGGATTCGCCACGCAGCTCCGTGATACGGGTGAACCGTGATTCCTCGACGGCCATCAATGAAATCCCATCGGGTTGGAGATATCGGCACAGGCTAGCGCAACATGACTTTCCCCGTGTCGGCCTCCGGGCCCTTTCGGCGCCATGTCGAGAGAAATAACACTAGAAGCATTAAGAGCCTTCCGGAGTGAAAATCCAGCACTTCCGGAGAGTTCCGGTTCATACGTGTGTAATGTTTCCACCGTTGTCGAGGTGGAGTGGCCGAGTGGCGAGGCGACGGTTTGCAGGACCGTTCAGACGGGTTCGATTCCTGTCTCCACCTTTTCTCCTGTCCGCCGGTGCCGGGGTGTGCCCCGCCGGCCGCCCCCGCGTCGGCCGGCGGTCCGTCAGCCCACCGCAGGAACAGCCCGGCTGCCGCCCCGGCCCGGACGGCAAGGCCCGGGCCGGGGGGCCTCCCCGGGAGTGCTGACCCGGCATCGGCCCCGGCGTCTCCGGGCCGCCCGTCCGACCGCCCGGCCACGTACGGCAGGCCGCCGCCCACCGGCACGCAAGCCCCGCCGACCCGCGGTGGGAGCCCGGCGCCGACGGCGGTCCCCGACCGTGGCATGCTGCCCGGCATGACCGACAGCCCGGACACCGGAGCCCCGGACGGGACCCGGTCCTCCGCCACCGCGCGCGAGCCTGCCGAGTTCCCCGCCGTCGGGGTCCAGGGGGTCCCCGGTGTCCTGCACGCCGGGGACCTGAGCCGCGGCAGGCCCCGCACCCTGTGCGGGCTCCGCTGCTTCAAGGTCTTCCTGTGCCACTTCGAGCCCGGGGACCCGGCCTCGTGCCGGAAGTGCCGGGCCCTGGTCCGGGCCGCGCCGTCCCGGTAGGGCGGGCAGGAACGCCCGCACGACCTGCTCCCGCGCGAGGCCGGTGACGGGCCGCTGCGCACGGACCTGCTCGCCGCGGCGCGGCGCGGCGAGCAGCGATCCGGAACACCGGCCCGGGCCGAGGGCGCCGGCCACCAGGACCTCGTCCGGCGCCCCGGCGCCCGGCCACGGCACCGGCGGAATCTGCGGAACCGAAAACCGGACCGCCCGGGTGCCGGCTCGGTGGAGCCGGCACCCGGGCGGTCCGGGGCGTGCGGGGGTTCGCGCCGTGCGGTCAGACGGTGACCCGCTCGGTGCGCTCCGCCGGGACGTCGGCGGGCTGCTCGGCGGTGGCGGGGGTGTTCTCCCGGGGCGCGGGGAGCACGGCCATGATCGCGCCGGAGATCACGATGGTCGCCGCCCAGGCGAGCCCGTACTTGCCGATCGGGGTGTCGGAGAACGGGCCGGCGAACCAGTCGCACTTGGTGAAGGCGAGCCCGATCAGCAGCGCGAGCACCCAGGAGACCATCGCCTGCCAGCAGAAGCCGGCCTTGTACCAGTACGGGCTGTTCCTGCTGGTGTCCATCAGCGCGGCGGCGTCGTAGCGCACCGCACGCGACCGGCGGCGGAACATGTCCACCGCGTAGACGCCGATCCAGGCCGAGAAGGAGACGGCGAGCAGGATCAGGAAGGTGATGAAGGAGCCCAGGAAGCTCTTGGCGACCAGCATCAGCAGCAGGCCGCCGACCAGCGAGATCACGGCGTTGATGCTGACGGCCGTGGCGCGCGGCAGCTTCACGCCCATGGTCTGCGCGGTGAAGCCGGCCGAGTACATGGAGAGGCTGTTGATCAGCAGCATGCCCACGATCGCGGTCAGCAGGTAGGGCACGGCCAGCCAGGTCGGCAGCAGGTCGCCGAGGAAGGAGACCGGGTCCGCGGCCTGCGCCAGGCCGGGCGAGGCCACCGCCATCACGGCGCCCATCAGCACCATCGGCACCATCACCAGGCCGGCACCGGAGACCGTCACGCCGACGATCTTCCGGCCGGAGGCGGAGTGCGGCAGGTAGCGGGCGAAGTCCGGGCCGGTGGGGACCCAGCTGATGCCGCCGGCGGCGATCGTCCCGATGCCGGCGATCATCATCGCGGTGGTGCCCGCGGGCTTGGAGAAGACCTCGCTCCAGTTCATGGTCGCGATCAGGTAGCCCAGGACCAGGACGCTGAAGACGCCGAAGAGGTACGTCGACCAGGTGTTGCAGACGTTCAGCGCCTTGCGGCCCATGCCGGAGACCAGGAAGGTGCAGGCGACGAAGGCGAACAGCGTGATGACGATCAGCGCGGTGTTGCTCTTGACGCCGAACATCAGGTCGAGGACGGTCAGCACGGCGTAGGCGCCGGTGACGGCGTTGATCGTCTCCCAGCCGAACCGGGCGACCCAGAGGATCGCGCCGGGGAAGAGGTTGCCGCGCACCCCGAAGGTGGCCCGGGAGAGCGTGGCGCCCGGGGCGCCGCCCCACTTCCCGGAGACCGACAGCACGCCGACCATGCCGAAGGAGGCGAGTGCGGCGCACGCGGCGACGACCAGGACCTGCCAGAAGTTCAACTGGTTGAACACCACCAGGGCCGCGCCCATGGTGAGGAGCAGGACGCTGATGTTCGCCGCGACCCAGGTCGGGAAGAGCTCGCGGACTCTGCCCCGGCGCTCGTGGTCCGGGACGGGTTCGATACCGCGGGTCTCTATCGCGCCGTCGACGTCGACGGTGGACAGGTTGTCCATGAGGGTGGCTCCGTGCGTGTGAAGCGGGAGAATGAAACAGGCAAATGGGGCATTTATGGAACTCTTCGCGCGTAGCGCGGGAGTTCAGCCATCCTACTTTGTCCACTTCGTTACGGGTTCGGCCCAGTGGTCCGGCGGCCCGGCGGCCCGGCGCCCAGTGGTCCGGTGCCCGCGCCCACCTCGGCGGCGCGGCTTGGGCCGCGGCCTGTTCACCGCCCGCCGGGGGCGGCAGACTGGCGGCCGGGAGAGGGGAGCCGAGATGGCTGTCACGTTCGCGGGGGCCGACACCCGCCCGATCGGCACCATGACCTGCGACCACGGGTGCGGTGCCGTCTTCCACGACGGCAGGGCCGAGACCGACGGCCCGCTGATCCACCAGCGGGCCGCTCGCGCGGGCTGGTTCTACCCCTGCCCCGCACCCGGCGTGCAGATCGACGTCTGCCCCGGCTGCCAGCCGTACGACGGCTACTGACCCGGTGCGGGCGGCGGAGGGATCCCGCACCGCCCGGCGCTGCGCGCCCTCCTGGGGGCGCGCCCCGGTCGTGCGTACGCCCCCGGCGCCGCCCCCGGAGGCCGGAAGCGCCGGTCACCCACCCCCGACGGGCCGGATTCTCCCCCGCGCAGGGAAGTTGACCCGTTCCCACCACATCGCGGTGCGTCGTGGTGCATGATCGCAACGTGAGCACCTGGTGGGACAAGCGCCGCAACGCCCGGCTGGCAGAACTGGCGTCCATGCTGGAGTTCTTCGGCGCCGAACCCGTCGAAGACCCCGGCGTCGGCGAACTCGCCCATGCCGCCGCAGCCCTCGCCGAGGAGTACCGCGCCAGCGACCGCGGCCAGGCCATACACCGCGCCGGCGAGCTGCTGGGACAGGCCGCCACCGCACTGCACACCGCCGATCGCCTGCGCGGCACCCTGCTCCCCGTCGTCAACCACCACCTGCGCGCCGCCGCCGCGGCCCTGTCGCACGCCCGCGCCTGCCTGCACGCCCAGGTGATGGCGGGCGCCGCCGGCCCCGGCCCGGCGCCGGAAGCCGGCTGACCTCGGCACGGGCCGCCCGCGCCCGGCCGCGGACGGCGGCCCGATGGTGAAGGGCCGCACCCGGGCCGCCGTCCGTCGGGGCCGCCGGTGCGGCGGCAGGACCGCTCAGTCCCACGGGCTGGTGGGCACCGGGCCGGGTGCGACGATCGCCGCGATCCCGCCGTCGCGGGCCAGGCCCTCCCAGACCTGCCCCCAGCCCTCCGGGACGCCGAAGGTCAGCAGGTCGGCCCGGTGCGCCTCGTCGCGGACGAGCTCGAAGTGGCCCTCGCAGAGGTCCTCGGTGTCCCGTCCGGCCGCCGGACCGTGGCGGAAGGGCCCGGTCAACGCCTGCCAGGCGGTGGCGTCGGCGAAGCAGCCCATCGCCTCCTCCGCCTCGTACCCCGCGCCGGCGGAGCGCAGCGCCGGGTCCTCGCCCACCCCGAGGGCGAGCTGCCAGGTGACCACCGGCTCGTCGCGCACGCGCAGGCGCGTCGCGGCGCACATCCGGTGTTCGGTGTAGTAGCCGTCGGCGAGGCGGGGCCAGTCGGCCCAGGAGACGTCCACCGGGTACTCGCCGGGCGGCACGCGGACCGCGAGCTCGCGCGGCGCCCCGGTGCTCCAGGGCGAGTCCACGACCAGCCGCCCGCTCGGCAGCCGGATCGTGCTGACTTCCTTCAGTTCGGCTATCTCGATCCAGCTGTACGGGGTGTGCGGATTGCCGCCGATCCGCACACCCGGGGTGAACAGCCCGTCGAGGTACTCGCTCGTCTCCTGCCGGACCTCGTTCATGCCCGCCCCTTTCTTCTCACGTCCGTGGTGCCTGCCGCCCCGGACGATACGCACCCCCACGGACAACCCCGGCGCCCCCGGGGCACCGGCGATCCAGGCCGCTGACGCGGGTGCCTACCGGCTTTCCGTGCCGCGGCCGTGGCGGCGGACCGCGAGGACGGCCGTCCCGGTGGCGGCCACACCATGGCCCGCACCCGGCGGACGGGCACGCCGCCGGGCCGCGTGCCGGCGCCCCGTAACGCCCACGGGCGAATCCCCGGACGACCGGCCGCCCGTCTCACCCGGGGCCGGGCGCCTCACCCGGGGCCGGGCGACGCCTCGCCCGGGAGTTCGGACGGCAGGTGGTCGTAGCCGAATCGGCCGGGCACCGCCCGGGCGAGCGCCCGGACCAGCGCGGCCGGTGGTGCGGCGAAGACCCCGGGGTAGTCGCGCTCGCCCCGCTCCGGCCGGACCGGCCAGGCCAGCCGCTCCCGGTCCAGGTCGTACCGCGCGTCGACGCCCTCCCGGTTGCCCCGGGCGTCCAGGCGGGACCAGCGGCCGTCCAGGTGCACGGCGTTGAGGGCGTGCAGCACGAATCCGCCCCCGCCGTCCTCCAGCCGCTGGTAGCACAGGCCGGTCGGCACGCCCTGCGCCCGCAGCAGCGCGGCCAGCAGGTGCGACTTGCCGTGGCAGATCGCGTTGCGCGCGGCCAGCACCTCGGAGGCGCGGAACGCCCCGCTGTACGCGCCCGCGTCCGCGGAGTGCGCCACCCGGTCGCGGACGTGGTGGTACGCCGCCTCCGGCGCGGCCAGCTCGGCGGCCAGCCGCCGCAGCTCCGGGTGCTGATGGTCGATCACCTTGTCCGCCCCGAGGTAGGCGGCGAGGTCGGTGGTCTCCGGTTGCAGGATCATGCCGCCCACGGTGCCGCGCGCACCGTCCACCGCGGGCGGAATTCCACCCCCTGGACAGGGGGCAGGGGGCAGGGGGCGGGGGACAGGGCCCGGGGCCGCACTGCCCGCCTTGCCCGGGTGGCGGGGCGAACGGCAGGGTACGGGCAGCCGTGGCCCGGCCCGTCCCCGCGGGCACCGCTCGTCCCCGCCCCGCACCTCCGCTCCGGAAGGCACCCGCGATGACCGACACCACCCGCCCCGCACCCGGCCCCGCCGCCCCACCCGTCGATCCGCACGCCCAGGGGGAGCCGGACGACCGGGAGTACGGGCTGCTCGGCGACGTCCGGCACCGGGTCCGCCTCCGGGCCGCCGGGACGAGCCCGCGCGCGATCGCCCAGGCCCTCGCCGCCGCCCGGAGGATCCGGCGCACCGCCTACCGGCGCACCGACGCCGGGGAGGAGGCCGCCCTCCACGCGGCCGCCGCCCGCGACGAATGGCAGCGCATCCACGACCACGTCGTTGGCACCGCCTCCCCGCTCTACGACCCGGACGACGACCCCGAACTCCAGCGGGCCCTGCGCGGTGAGCGCCACCGACGGGAGATCGCCCCACCGGCACCCTCGGTCCGGCCCTGCTGCTGCACCGGGTCATGCCGCGCCGGGTCATGAGCCGGCCGGGGCGCCGCGGCCGGGGCGCCACGGCGCGGGTCAGGCCGGGACGAGGTCCCACAGCTGGTCGGGGGTGCCGGCGGCGGGTGCCTGGGTGACCGCTCCTCCGGCCCGGGCGGGGGAGGTGAGGGCGAGGCCGGAATTGGCGTTGGTGATGGTGTAGCCGCCGGTGCGGTCGCCGCGGACGCGGAAGGCCTGGTTGGGGCTGGACATCCATGACACGTTGGCGGGGCCGACGGTGACGGCGGTGCAGTGGAACTGGATCAGGGGGGTGCCGGCGGTGGTGCTCGACCCGGTCACGTCGAGGCACTGGTCGCTGTGCACCGGGCGCAGGTTCCAGCCGCCCAGGGCGGCCCTGAAGGTGAAGGCCTGGTTGGGGTTCCCGGTGGGGGAGAAGCCGAGCAGGGGGGCCTGGTCGGCGACCGAGGAGCCGGAGACGTCGAGGTAGAGGCCGGTGGAGCGGTTCACGACGCGGTAGCGCTGGTCGAGCTTCGGGTCCTCGAAGCCGTAGGACATGGGCAGGATGTAGGAGCCGCGCCACGTCGAGTCGGCGTAGTACTGGCGCCGGTACCAGTCGACGTAGTCCGGTCGGCAGGAGCCGCCGCGGTGGATCTCGTCGTCGTACGGGCAGTAGGCCTCGAAGACCTGCTGCTTGCGGGCCTGTTCCGGGCCGTCCAGGTTGGGGGCCGAATCCCGCGCCAGGTAGTCCCGGTAGTAGGTCGTGCGCGGCCAGGTCCCGCCGCGACGGTTCAGGGCGCCGAGCAGCAGCCTGGTCGCCGCGACGTGGTCGGGGTGGAAGTTCCCGTCCATGGAGCTCCGCTGGTGGTCCGCCGACGGATCCTCGGTGTTGATCACGGTCGGCCCGTAGTCGTCGATGACGCCCTGGACGAAGGCGAGGACCTGCTCGCGGCTCAGCCGCTGCTGCACCGGCGCGTCCGCACCCGGGACGGGCCAGGCCTCCCGGCCGTCCGCGTACAGCGCCCACAGCTGGCCCTTGAACATCGTGCCGGCGTCGTTGGACGCGGCGGCGTCGGGCACGCGCAGCTCGACCGTGGAGATCCGGCCGCCCAGCGACCACGCCGTCGCCCGCACGCCCGCCGCCGAGTAGGGCGCGTGCTGCCAGTCGCCGGGGATGCCGGCGGCCGCCCGGTAGGCCTCGCGGTCGCCGGCCTCCCGGCTTTCCATGTAGGCGTACTTGTCGGCGTCCGTGGGATGCGCCGCGACGTCGTCCCGGCTGTAGTACGAGCCGACCAGGAACAGGGTCCGCACGCAGACGTCGGGGTTCGCCAGGTCGTGGATCAGGTCGGGGGTCAGGAAGAGCAGGTCGTCGTCGTGGTGGGCGACCACGTCCAGCACCCGGCCGCCCGAGCACGGTGCGGCGGGCGCCGCGCCGGCCTGCGGGGCGGCCACGACTCCCGCCGCCAGCAGGACGGTCGACAGGACGCCGGAGACCCGGCCGGTGAATCGCACAATCTCCCCCTCGGTGCCTCGGTGCCTCGGTGCCTCGGTGCCGCGGGGCACCGGGCCGGGATGCTCCCGGCAGCACACGCATCATCCGTCAACGCACGGACCGGCGGGGCCGCGTCTGCGGGGTGTGGCGGGGGTCTCAGTGGCGGCCGGCCGGTGGTGACCCGGTGTGACGGTGGTGGGTCCGTCAGCGATGCCGTCGGATCCCGGCCGGTGAGGGCGCTCACACACGGATGCGATGAACGACGA
>NZ_JBHVRT010000054.1:0-52620 GCF_042885555.1 Kitasatospora sp. NPDC058048
ACGCTCGGCTGGGAAACCCCAGCCGAGCGCCTGCATAAACTCATCGCGGCCTGATCAAACCAACCACGTGTTGCTACGACCCCTGGAAACCGCCGTGTGCTCCCGGGGCCGCTCCCGTTCCGCTCGCACGTGCCCTCACTCGTTCGAGTGAGTTGGCGGTGCGCCAACTGCGCCATTGCGCCATCATGCGTCCCCATGTCCGGACGGCGGCCTATTCTCCTGACGGACACTCACCGTCGGTCCGCCCGACGCGTTGAGGCAAGACGGGGTCCGTACGGCGGGGAGGTCGAGATCGCTACCGACTGTGGAGGATCGACCCTGCCGCGAGGGGCGGCGCGCTACCTGGTGGCCGTCCCGGTGGCGGCACTGTGCTGCCTGGTGCCGCTGCTGCCCGCAGCGGCCGTCCCCGGGGTGCCGCACTGGCTGGGCGCTCCGGTGGACTGGCCCAAGGTCGGGCTGCTGGCCTTCCTGCACGGCTGCTGGGAGTCCCTGGCCCAGGGCCTGCCCACGCCCTGCCTGGTGCTGGTGCGCCGGCTGCTGCACCGGCCCGCGCTGCCCGAGCGGACGCCGGCCCGGCCCGGGGTGAACGCCTTCTTCCCGGTGCTGTTCGCCGGGGTGCTGATGCTCCCGCCGTCCGCCGCCGCCCTGGTCGCCGCCCCGGCCGCGCTGCTCGGCGGCCCGAACGGGCGCGGCTGCCGCCCGCGCCAGCTGTTCAACGGCTCCCAGCTCGCGCTGTGCGCCTTCGCCTCCTCGGCCGCCTTCCACCTGCTGCGCGGCCCGCAGCTGCTGCTCGGCTCCCGCTTCCCGGCCGCGCTGCTGCCGGGATTCGCCGCCGTCGCGGTGTTCTGCCTGGTCAACGGGGTGGTGGTGGGCGTCATGCTGATGCTCGGCGAGGGGCGCCGCCCCGGGGTGCTGCTGCGCGGGGCGCACGCGGTGTGCGGGCTGCCGGTGCTGGTGCACGCGGCCGGCGGGCTGATGGTCGCGGTGCTCTGGCAGGGCCCGTACGGCGCGTTCGCGGCGCTGCTCGCCCTGCTGCCGCTGTCCATCTCGGCCTGGGTGTTCGCCCAGGGCCAGCGCGAGCGCGACGCCCACCAGGCCACCGTGCAGTCGCTGGTGCAGGCCGTGGAGATCAAGGACTCCTACACCCGGGGCCACAGCGAACGGGTCGGCCGGGCCTCGGTGCTGATCGCCACTCAGCTCGGCATGGAGGCCGAGCGGCTGCGCACCCTGCGCTTCGCCGGCATCCTGCACGACGTCGGCAAGCTCGGGGTGGCCACCGAGCTGCTGCGCAGAAACGGTCCCCTGACCGAGGCGGAGCGCCGGGCGGTGGAGATCCACCCGGTGTACGGGTACGAGCTGGTGCGCGGGATCGACTTCCTCGGCGAGGCGCACGCCGGAATCCTGCACCACCACGAGCGGATGGACGGCCGGGGCTACCCGAGCGGGCTGGCCGGCGAGCGGATCCCCGAGTTCGCCCGGATCATCTCGGTCGCCGACGCCTTCGACTCGATGACCTCCACCCGCTCCTACCGGCGCGGCCGCCCGGTCGGCGAGGCGGTCACGGAACTGGAGCGCTGCTCGGGCAGCCAGTTCGACCCGGTGATGGTGCGGGCGCTGATCGACGCGCTGGCCGGGCACGACTGGCAGCCGGTGGTGCACTCCGAGGACGGCATCGAGGCGGTGCCGGACATCCCGCTCGGGGTGCCCGAGCCGGTCCGGGCGGCGCCGGGCCGGGTGCCGCCCCAGGGCGGGAGCGTCCCCGCGGCCGGGCAGCCGTGAGGGCCCCCGGGCGCGCGGCTTCCGGGCGTGCGGTGCCCGGAGCGGGGGCGTTCGGGCGTGCGGTGTGCGGAGCGGGGGCGTTCGGGCCCCGGGCGCTGCGGCGGGTGCTCCTCGGCCGCACGCCCTGCGGGCGCACCGCGCGCGCGGTGCACGCGGTGGCCGCCGCGCTGCTGGCGCTCGCGCTGGGCGCCGTCGCGGTGCGCGGGGTCGCGGAGCCCGGGGTCGTGCTGGCGTTCACCGCGCTGATCGCGCTCGGCGAGTGCGTCCGGATCACCCTTCCGGGGGATCGGGAGCAGGCGCCCATCGGGGCGGCCGGCGCGCTGGCGTACGCGCTGCTCGGGCCGCTGCGCGGAGTGCCGACCGCGCACGGGACGCTCCAGGTGGTCGCGGTGACCGGGGCCGGCCTGCTGCTGGGCTGGCTGGCCTGCCTCGTCCTGCCCCGCCGCGTCCTGCCGGGCGGCCCCGGCCGTCCGCCGGGCCGTCCGCCCTGGGCCGACCCGGCCCGCCGCGACGGCGCCGCCCGCCGGCTGCTCGCCGTCGGCTTCGCGGCCGCCGTCTTCCAGCCGCTCTACAACGGCGGCGCGGTCGACCGCTTCTCGCCCGAGGGCCCGGCGTACGGGGTGTTCCTGACCGCCGTCGCCGCGCTGGCCGCGCTCTGCGACGCGACCCTGGCGGCGCTGCTGCGCCGCTCCGGCGGCGGGCTGCGGTTCCCGGCGGCGCTGGAGGACGAGCTGCGCTCGCTGTTCGGCATCGGCTCGGCGATCGTCGCCACCGGGATGCTGGTCAGCCTCGCGGCGGGCGAGGTCGGGCTGTGGGCGCTGCCGCTGTTCTGCACCCCGCTGCTGCTCGCCCAGGTGTCCTTCCGGCGCGCCGCCGCCGTGCGGGCCACCACCGGGCAGACCATCGCCAGCCTCGCCCGGGCCACCGAGGTGGCCGGCTACACCCCGCACGGGCACGCGCGCCGGGTCGCGGACACGGCGTGCGCGCTGGGCCGCGAGCTGGGTATGGGCACCCGCGAGCTCGCCCTGTTGGAGTACGCCGCACTGATGCACGACGTCGGCCAGCTCTCCCTGGTCGAACCGGTTCCGGACGGCGCCACCGCCCTGCTGCCGTACGCCGAGCAGCAGCGGATCGCCCGCCTCGGCAGCGAGGTGATCAGCCGCACCGGAGTGCCCCGGCAGGTCGCCGAGCAGGTCGCCCGGCTGGCCGACCCGTACACCGGACCCGCCCCCGGCGAGGGGCCGGTGCCGCTCGCGTCCCGGATCATCCGGGTCGCCAACGCCCACGACGACCTGCTCACGTCGGCCCGCGGCCGGGGCGTCGGCGAGGCCGTCGGGCGGCTGGAGGCCCTGGAGGTGCTGCGGCTGGGCCGCGGCCGGGTCTACGACCCCCGCGTGGTGGACGCCCTCGCCAGGGTGGGCGGCCAGGCCCGGCGCTGAGGGGTGGGCCCGGGCGCGCGGGGCTCGCACGGTACGGGCCGTGCGCCGGCATCGCGGGACCGGGAAAACCGGGTTCCGGCCGTCAGGGGTTGAGCGGGTGGGATCGGGCGGGCAGGCTGGGGAGGGGCGGACCCCAACCTCGGCGGTGGGGAGCGCGGGCGGGGGCGGGCGTGGTTGGATGCGGTCGTAGCGTGGAACACCGACCCGGGGCACCGGGCCCCGAACACCGTCCGAGGCGGTACGGGCACGGTGGCACGGGACTTGAGCGGACGACGACGGCAGGGACGAACGTGAGGATCTTCCACCGGGCACGGCACCGGCCGTCCGCCACCTGGCGGCAGACGACCGACCGGGCCTTCACGCTGATCGGCGACGGCCGCTACGAGGACGCCGGCGCGCTGCTGGTGATGGCCGCCGACCTGGAGCCGTGGCTCTCCGACTCCTGGTTCAACCTCGCCCTGCTGCACAAGTTCCGCCGGGACTGGGAGCAGGCCCGCTCGGCCGGGCTGCGCGCCGTAGCCCTGCTGGACCGCGAGCACGGCGCCCCGGACTGGTGGAACCTCGGCATCACCGCCACCGCCCTTCAGGACTGGCCGCTGGCCCGCCGCGCCTGGCAGGCGTACGGGCTGAAGCTGCCCGGCGGCCCCGGCGGGCAGCAGGACGGCCCGGTCAGCCTGGACCTCGGCACCACCCCGGTACGGCTCTCCCCGGACGGCGAGTCCGAGGTGGTCTGGGGCCGCCGGCTGGACCCGGCCCGGATCGAGGTGCTGTCCATCCCGCTGCCCTCCTCCGGCCGCCGCTGGGGCGAGGTGGTGCTGCACGACGGCGCCCCGCACGGCGAGCGCGTCACCGACGGCGTCGCCTACCCGGTGTTCGACGAGATCGAGCTGTGGGCGCCCTCCCCGGTGCCGACCTACGTGGTGCTGCTCCAGGCCGCCACCGCCGGGGACCGGGACGCGCTGGAGCGGCTGGTCGCCGACGCCGGCTACGCGGCCGAGGACTGGACCTCCTCGGTGCGGCTGCTGTGCCGCGCCTGCTCGGAGAGCCGGATGGCCTCCGACGACGGCGTCGCCGCCCACCACGACCCGCACGACGACGGCGACGCCGCCCACCCCGGCCACCTCAGCCACCTCAGCCAGGGCGGCGCGGCCGGGATGTCCTGGCTGGTCGAGCGCGAGTGCGGGATCGCCGCCCCGGCCCACCTGGTGCGCACCCTGCTGGACCGCTGGGTCGCGGCCGCCCCGGGAAGCCGGGCGTACCGGGATCTCGAAGAAGTGTGCTGAGTACCCTGGTGAGGTAACGCGTACACCGACGGAAGCGGAAGACATGGCGGAGCAGGCCGAGCAGCACGAGCACGAGCACGACGTGGAGGGGACGGCGCCCGAGACGCCCGTGAAGGTGATCGGTGAGGAGCCCGACCTCAGCAGGGGCACCGCGCGTCCGATCACCGTCGTCGGCAACCCGGTGCTGCACCGCGAGGTCAAGGACGTCACCGTCTTCGACGGCGAGCTGTCCGCACTGATCGACGACATGTTCCAGTCGATGTACGCCGCCGAGGGTGTCGGCCTCGCCGCCAACCAGATCGGCGTCGACCTCAAGGTCTTCGTCTACGACTGCCCGGACGACGAGGGCGTGCGCCACATCGGCCACGTGATCAACCCGGTGCTGGAGGAGTACCCGGCCGACCGCCGCCGCGTCCTGGACGACGGCAACGAGGGCTGCCTCTCGGTCCCCACCGCCTACGCGGAGCTGGCCCGCCCGGACTACGCCGCGGTCACCGGCGTCGACAAGGACGGCGAGCCGATCCGCGTCGAGGGCACCGGCTTCTTCTCCCGCTGCCTCCAGCACGAGACCGACCACCTGTACGGCACCCTCTACATCGACAAGCTGTCGAAGCGGGACCGCAAGGACGCCCTGCAGCAGATGGCCGAGGGCACCCCGAAGTACGCCACGGTGTCGAACGCCTGACGGTTCGGTACGTGCGAGGGCCGGGACACCGCTGGTGTCCCGGCCCTCGGCGTGAGGTCAGCCGTGCCGCAGCCGGCCGGTGGACTCGCGGGCGACCAGCTCCGGGCTGAACAGGTAGTCCCTGACCTGGCCGCCGTGTCCCTCCAGCTGGCGCCACAGGGCCTCGGCGACGGCCGCGGCCATCTCCTGGATCGGCTGGCGCACGGTGGTCAGCGGCGGGTTGCTGTGGGCGGCCAGGTAGCAGTCGTCGTAGCCGACCACGGAGAGGTCGCCGGGCACCGGGCGGCCGGCCTCGCGGGCGGCCTGGGCGACGCCGGCGATCGAGTAGGAGGACTCGGCGTACCAGTCGGCGGGGGCCTCCTCGCCGAGCAGTTCGCGCATCGCGCGCCGGTAGCCTTCCAGGCGGTTGATCGAGGGCCGCAGGTAGCCCTGGCCGCCGGCCAGTCCGATCCGCCGGTGGCCGAGTTCGCGCAGGTGCGCGACGGCGATCCGGGCGCCGAGCGCCTCGTCGGTGGCGACGGTGGGTACGGCCAGGCCCTCGACCCGGCCGCTGACCAGCACCATCGGGATGCCGCGTTCGTGCAGCAGCCGGTAGAAGCCGTGGTCGGCGTGCGGGTTGGCGTGCCGGCCGGAGACCAGGGCCAGCCCGGAGACGCCCTTGCGCAGCAGGACGTCGATGTAGCCCAGCTCGGCGGTGCCCTGGCGGGTGGAGGTGCCGACCACGGCGGTCAGGCCGTGCTTGGCGAGCTGCACCTCGATCGCGGAGGCGAGCAGGGGGAAGACCGGGTTGTCGAGCTCGGGGACGACGATGCCGATGAGCGCGCCCTGGTGCGGGTCGTAGCCCTGGTCGGGCTGCCAGCCGAGCTCGCGCATGGCCTCGGCGACCTTGAGCCTGGTGTCGTCGGAGACACCCGGCCGGTCGGCGCCTTCCTCGTGAGCCAGGGGCTCTCGATGGCCACCACCGCCCGGCCCACCCTCGTCCACGACCGGGCGGCCGACACCCTTACCGACACCCGCGACGGCACCGTCTACCACCCGGAGGACGGCCGGTACACCGCCGCCGACGGCTCCGGGCGGACCCTGCCCACCGGCTGGCACCGCACCGTCGGCTTCGCCAACTTCACCTCCGTGCTCACCAGCCCCGCCATCCGCGGCCCCTTCCTCGGCGTCCTCGCCTGGACCTTCGGCTGCGCGGGCAGCGGGTCTACCGCTCGCTGATGCTGCTGCCGTACGCGATGCCCGCGTTCATCGGCATCCTGATCTGGCAGAGCATGTACAACCGGGACTTCGGGCTGCTCAACCAGCTGCTGCACACCCGGATCGACTGGCTGGGCGAGGCCTGGAGCGCCCGGTTCGCGGTGGTGCTCACCAGCCTCTGGCTCGGCTTCCCCAACATGCTGCTGATCTGCACCGGCGTGCTGCAGGCGATGCCCGCCGAGCTCAACGAGGCCGCCCGGATCGACGGCGCCGGGCCGTGGCGGGCGTTCCGGGCGGTCACCTTCCCGCTGCTGCTGGTCGCCGCCGCACCGGTGCTGATCTCGTCCTTCGCCTTCAACTTCAACGGTGCTGGCCGCGTACGCCTTCTCGCGGTTCCGCTTCCGGGGGCGGCGGTTCGGGCTGATGGCGGTCTTCCTGGTGCAGATGTTCCCGCAGTTCCTCGCGGTGATCTCGCTCTACCTGATGTTCGCGAAGATCGGCGACGTGCTGCCGGCGATCGGCCTGGACACCCCGTGGGGCCTGGTGCTGGTCTACCTCGGCGGCGCGATGGGGGTGAACACCTGGCTGATGAAGGGCTACCTGGACACCATCCCGCGCGAGATCGACGAGGCCGCCAAGGTGGACGGCGCCGGGCACGCCCAGATCTTCTTCCGGCTGATCCTGCCGCTCGCCGCGCCGATGCTGGTGGTGATCTCCGTCCTGTCGCTGACCGCCGCGCTCAACGACGTGATCCTCGCGAACATCTTCCTGACCTCGAACGACTCCAAGACGGTCGCGGTCGGCCTCTACGGGATCATCTCCGGCCAACAGGACCAGAACTACGGCCTGTTCGCCGCCGGGGCGCTGGTGACCTCGCTGCCGGTGATCGTGGTCTACCAGTTCCTCCAGCGCTACCTGGCCCAGGGGCTGACCGCGGGATCGGTCAAGGGCTGAGCACGGGTGGCCGGTCTGCCGCCCCGGACGCCGACGACGTCCGGGGCGGGGTGGTGGTCCCGTACAGGGGGTCCCGTGCGGGCGGCGGATCAGGATTCGCCGTGCTGGCCGCGGGAGAAGATGGTCGGGCTGCCGGGGAGCTCCGGATTCGCGCCGAGGTGGTCGGCCAGGTCGCGCACCCCCTCGACCAGTGAGACCGACGGCCGGTATCCCAGGCCCTGGAGCTTGGAGATGTCGCCGACCAGCCGGTAGGTGTCGTCCTCGATCTCCGGGATCACGCTGACCTCGGGAGTCTTGCCGGTGGCCTCCCCGATCGTGTCGACGAGCCGGCGCATCGACACCTCCGTGCCGGAGCCGATGTTGAACACCTCGCCCAGGTCGGCCCGGTCGGCGATCGTCAGCAACCCCTGGACCAGGTCGGTGACATGGACGAAGTCGCGGGTCTTCCGGTCGATGTCGCCCACGATCTGGATGGGTCGGTGGTTGAGGTGCCAGCGCAGGAAGCGGCCGACCTCGACCATCGCCTCGTGCGGGTTCTCCCCCGGTCCGTAGACGCAGAAGGGGCGGCCGACCACCACCGGGAGGCCGCAGGCGCGGTGGAGTGCCAGGCAGGTGATCTCGCCGCTGAGTTTGGACGCGCCGTACGGCACGAAGGGGCGGGTCGGGTGGTCCTCGTCCATGGGGAATTTCCGGGGCGTTCCGTAGACGGACGCGGACGAGACGTAGACGACCCGGCGGACGGGCGCCTTGAGGAGGGCCTCGGCGAAGATCAGCGTGCCGAGTGCGTTGATCTCGAAGTCGAGGCGCGGTTGCGTCACCGACAACGTGCCGTTCGCGTTCGCGGCGACGTGGAAGACCAGGTCGGCGTCGTCCACGGCCTCGGCGACGGCGTCGACCTCGCGGATGTCCAGCAGGTGCAGGGTGGTCCCGGACGGCGCCGAGATGCTCGTGGCCGTCCGGGCGTTGTCGATGATCGACACCTCTTTCCCCAGGAAGAGAAGAGCGCTGGTCAGGTGTCTTCCGACGAAACCCAATCCGCCCGACACCAATACCTTGTCGTATTCTTCGAGCATATAATCGATATATCAGGCCTAGAACATATGGGCGATCCGGGAATTCGAAATCGCGTCCGTCCGGGTGAATATCGGGCGAGCAGGGTTTGTCCCGGGACGGAGTTCAGGCCCGGTGGGCGGCCGCCGGCCCGGTGTCGAAGGCGCGGAAGAGCGAGAGGTCGGGAGTACGGCCGCGGATCGTGGTCCAGGCCTCGTGGAAGTCGCGCCGGATCCGGGACGGGAGCCAGGGGGCGGGCCTCAGCTCCGGAGGGAGGAGCGGGTCGCGCTCCAGGGCGTGGGTGAAGGCCTCGGCCAGCCGCAGTGCGACCGCGACGAGTTCGACGGACCCGCGGTCGGGGCCGAGAGATTCCGCGGCGAGCGCGTCGGCGAGGGGCCGGTAGGCCTCGACCGTCTCGGCCGAGGGCCACAGGTGCTCCGCGGTGGAGGCGGGATCGGTGAAGCCGGGACCGGTCAGGCGGGTGGCCTCCGCCGTGATCAGGTAGGCGCCGACCGTCGCCGCCGAGGCCTCGTCGGTGAGTTCGTCGAGGAGGTCGTGCGGGCTCGCATAGGCGCCGGGCGCGAGCGGCACGGCACCGAGCCGGGTCAGCGCGGCACGCAGGGCGTCGCGCTCCGACCGGTGCCGCTCGGGGACGGAGAAGGTGTAGAGGCGCCAGAGCCCGTCCCAAGGGGCGAGGCCGGCGTCCTGCGCGTAGGCCAGCGCGACGAACCGGACGTCCATGTCCGAGCGGAGCCTGCCCGCGTCGGTCAGCACGAGCCGGCCCTTGCGGCCCCGCCCCTCCTGCCGCAGGACGCCCGCCGCCTCCAGCCGCCGTACGGCCAGCCGCACCGGCTGGTCCGACAGGCCGACCGCCGCGGCGACGTCGTAGACGTAGTCGAGGGGGGCGGTGCCCTGCGGGTCGAAGCAGGCCTCGACGACCGTGCGCGGCGCGGGTCGGTACGGCGCGGCGTTGTCTGCTGACACGGGAGACCTCGGTTCTCGATCACGGGGCCCGGGGCGGGGCCGTCCGGTCAATCTGCCACATGGGGCACCCGGGGGATCAGGCGCCTTCCCAGGGGTAGCCGTGGCGGCGGAAGGCCGAGGCGATGGCCGTCTTCCCACCCTCGACGTCGTCGTCGAAGAGGACGCGACCGACCGGTGACTCGATCCGCACCTTGCCGCCGTGGCGGAAGACGCCGCCGACCTGGTCCCGGGCGATCACCCGGCTGTCGTCGCCCTCGACGACGGTGATGCTCTCGTCCGAGATGCGCAGCGTGGCGGCGTGGTAGGTGACGAACATCCCGACCACGAGCCCGACGGCGGCGAGCGCCACCGGTCGGCCGATCACCATGGCCGGGGAGGTGAACGAGCCCAGGAACCGCACGGTGTCCGCGTAGGGGATCGGGTGCCGGGCGGCGAACTGGAGGAGCCACGGGACGGCGAAGCCGAGGCCGGCGCCGACCGCGCCGCAGAAGGCCCAGATGACCACCTTGGTGTCGAGGGGCATCCGGAGCTCGGTCACGGCGGACTCGGCGCCGGTTTCTTTCGTCATAGGTACGACCGTAGCAGATTTGATAGTTTTAGGGTGTGGTCGGAGGCTCTCCGGAGTGGGAGCCGGCTCCGGTGTCACGTTTCCGGCGGCTCCCCGGTCTCCCTGTCGAGTGCGGCCGCCGCAGTCAGCGCCGCTGCCGACCGAGAGGGGACACGACCATGGAGACCCTGACCGTCCGACGCGTCATCGCCGCACCGATCGAGGACGTCTTCGACTGGTGTGCCACCACCACCACCACCAACTACACCCGTTCCCCGCTCATCCTCCGGGCCCGCCTGGCCCGGCCGGGCGCCGGTGCGCCGTACGGCGTGGGGGCGGTACGGGTGCACACCTGGGCGATCGGCTGGTTCCGCGAGCGGGTCACCACCTACGACCGGCCGCACGGCTTCGACTACACGGTCGAGCGCAGCCTGCCGCCGTCCCGGCACGAACTCGGCCGGATGACCTTCACCGAGGTCGCCGGCGGGACGGAGGTCGCGTGGACGACCACCTTCCAGGTCCGCCTGCCCTTCGGCGCGGCCCTCACCCGGGCCCTGGCCAAGCCCCTCATCGCCCACACCTTCGGCCGCATCCTCGCCGCCGCCGACGCCGACGCCGACCTCACCGGCGGGCGGCGGGCGGCGGGCCGGGTGACGGTGGGCGCCGCGCGCGGTCGCGGCGGGGGGCGAACTCCCGCGACGAGCCCGGGCCGTCCCCGCCCGGCGTGAACGCCGGGCGGGGACGGGGGAGTTCAGGACTGGTGGGTGGTGATGGTGATCAGGTGGGAGGTCCAGTCGGTCATCTCGCCGACGTAGAGGGTGACGCTCCAGCTGTCGTTGCGGGAGAGGCAGGTGGCGATGCCCTGGCCGCCGCCCGGCCCGATGCAGATCCGGATGAAGTCCCGGTGGGCCTCCCGGATGGGGAGCTTGCGGACGCGCTCCCAGAGGACGGGGAGGGCGTGGTCGAGGCTGGGGAAGTCGGTGGGGGGCATGACGCCGGCGATCCCGGCTCGGACGGCGCTCACGCGGCGTCCGCCTCGGGAGAGACGTGGCACCAGACGAACTTCCCGACTCCGCCCTTGCGCGGGCAGCAGCCCCACTGGGTGGCCAGCTGCTGGACGAGCCGCAGGCCTCGGCCGGTCTCGGCGGAGGTGGAGGCGGGCTGGAGGGAGGGCTTCTCGCTGTCGGCGTCGTGCACCTCGATGCGGAGGATGTTGTCCGGGAGCAGCTGGAAGCGGACGAAGATCAGCCGGTCACGCGGGGCGCGGCAGTGCCGGACGGCGTTGGTGACCAGCTCGCTGACCAGCAACTCCCCGGTGAAGACGAGGAGTTCGCCGGAGGGGTGGGGGAGGAGGAAGTCGTGGAGCTCCCAGCGGGCGGTGCGGGGGGCCTTGCGGTGCCGGGGCAGCCAGCACGTCCGCTCGGCGGGGATGGGGGAGGGGGAGAGGTCTTCAGGCATGGCGGGGCCACCTCTGGAGTGTGCAGGTGAGAGCGACTGAAGAAGGCATGGGGATGCCCGGGTGACTAGCCCGCCATGATCACAATGCGTCGACCTGCGAGCTACGGTAAGTAGCATGCTCCTGGGAACTTCCAAAGTGCAAGTCCCCACTTTGGAAGTGATCAAAGATTGTTGTCGATGCCTGACAGGGGCAGACTGACAGCTCACAGAAGTGGGGAGGTCGCGGCGGTGCCCGTGAACAAGAACCCGACGGTTCGGCAGCGGCGGCTGGCTCGAACACTCAAAGAGCTGCGAACCGGGGCTGATCTGACGATTGCCCAGTCGGCTCGGCAACTCGCGTGCGCCGAGAGCAAGATCAGTCGTATCGAGGCCGCTCAGTCTGGCATCCGGTTGGTGGATCTCCGGCTGCTGCTTGATCTGTACGGGGTGGCGGACCCAGCGGCTCGAAGTCGGTTGGAGGCGCTGTCGCGCGAAGGCCGTCTGCGAGGATGGTGGGATCGGTACTCGGACACGCTGTCGCCGCTCTATGCCGACTTCATCGCACTGGAATCCGATGCGTCGGACATGTACAGCATCCAGACGTTCCTGGTGCCGGGGCTGCTGCAGACAGAGGACTACACACGTGCGGTGGTCCGCGCGCAGATAGAGGACGCTGGTGCGGAGCAGGTCGAGCGCCTCACGAAAGTCCGCCAGGAGCGGCGCGCAGTGCTGATGAGGGAAGCGCCGCTTCGCATGTGGGTCGTTCTGTCGGAATCCGTGCTGAAGCACCGGATCGGTGGCCGCGCGGTCATGCAGGAGCAGCTCGACTTCCTGGTTGCCAGCGCCGAACAGCCGAACATCAACATCCAGGTCCTGCCGGAGGAATCGGATGTCCATGCGGCGCTCTTCGGCCCCGTCGCCATCTTGAGCTTCCCTGAAGCGACCGAAACGGACGTGGTGTACGTCGACAGCCTGCTCAGCACGCTCTACATCGAGGAGCCGGAGGAAGTGTTCAAGTACACCAACCTGTTCCGCCGTGCCCTGGCGGAGTCGCTGCCGCGTACCGAATCGGTCGCACTCATCGAGCGTGCAAAGGACAAGATCTAGAAATGGTGAGTACGTTCCCGCCGGTTGCTACTGTTGCCGGCCTTGAATGGCGTAAGTCGTCGTACTCGGGTGCGCAGAGCGACTGCGTCGAAGTGGCTGTGGGCCTGCCCGGCGCGGTACCGGTTCGTGACTCCAAGGATCCGGGCGGGCCGGCGCTGCTCTTCCCGGCCGATGCCTGGTCGTCTTTCCTCTCCGGGGTCAAGTGCGGGGAGTTTCCGACCGGCTGAACCTACAGAGGTGCCCCGCACGGCTGTGGCCGTGCGGGGCACCTCTGTCGTATCTGTGGCTTAGAAGTCGTCGTCGAAGGCGACGGTGCCCTCGACGGCGACCTGGTACGCCGACACCCGGCGCTCGAAGAAGTTGGTCAGCTCCTGGACGTTCTGGAGCTCCATGAAGCCGAACGGGTTCGTGGACCCGTACCGGATCGGCAGGCCGAGGCGCGCGAGGCGCTGGTCCGCCACGGCCTCCAGGTACTCGCGCATCGAGGCGGTGTTCATGCCGGGCAGGCCGTCACCGCACAGGTCCTGGGCGAACTGGAGCTCGGCCTCGACGGCCTCCTCCAGCATCTCCGTGACCTGCTTGGCCATCTCGTCGTCGAAGAGGTCGGGCTCCTCCTCGCGGACGGTGTCCACCACCGACATCGCGAAGTCCATGTGCATGGACTCGTCGCGGAACACCCAGTTCGTGCCCGTGGCCAGGCCGTGCAGCAGGCCCCGGCTCCGGAACCAGTACACGTAGGCGAACGCGCCGTAGAAGAACAGCCCCTCGACGCACGCCGCGAAGCAGATCAGGTTGAGCAGGAACGCCCGCCTGTCCTCCTTGGTCTGCAGCGAGTCGATGTGGTCGACCGCGTTCATGTACTTGAAGCAGAACTGCGCCTTCTGGCGGATGGAGGGGATGTTCTCCACCGCGGCGAAGGCCGCGTTGCGGTCCTCCGGGTCGGGCAGGTAGGTGTCGAGCAGCGTCAGGTAGAACTGGACGTGCACGGCCTCTTCGAACAGCTGCCGCGAGAGGTACAGCCGCGCCTCGGGCGAGTTGATGTGCTTGTAGAGGCTCAGCACCACGTTGTTGGAGACGATCGAGTCGCCCGTCGCGAAGAACGCGACCAGCCGGCCGATCAGGTGGCGCTCGCCCTCGCTGAGCTTCGCCAGGTCGGCGACGTCGGAGTGCAGGTCCACCTCCTCGACGGTCCAGGTGTTCTTGATCGCGTCCCGGTACCGGTCGTAGAACGACGGGTAGCGCATCGGGCGCAGGGTCAGCTCGAAGCCGGGGTCGAGCAGCATCTTGCGGTCTTCGGACTGGGACATTACTGGCAGGCCTCGCAGGACTCGGGGTTCTCCAGGGAGCAGGCGAGGGCGGCTTCCTGCTCCGGGGTGAGGGTCGGGGTGTTCACGGGCACGGGCGCCGGCGCGGCGGCACGGGCGGCACCGGACGCGGCCTGGGCGATGCGGGTGGCCGGGCGCGAACGCAGGTAGTAGGTGGTCTTCAGACCGACCTTCCACGCGTAGGCGTACATCGAGCTGAGCTTGCCGATGGTCGGCGCCGCCATGAACAGGTTCAGGGACTGGCTCTGGTCCAGGTACGGCATGCGGGCCGCGGCCAGGTCGATCAGCGCGCGCTGCGGCAGCTCCCAGGCCGTCCGGTACAGCGAACGCACCTCGGCGGGCAGCCAGTTCAGCTCCTGGACGGAACCGTTGGCGTCGCGCAGGGCGTCGCGGGTCTGCTGGTCCCAGACGCCGAGCTCCTTGAGCTCGCGCACCAGGTACGGGTTGACCTGGAGGAACTCGCCGGACAGCGTCTCGCGCTTGAACAGGTTGGACACCTGCGGCTCGATGCACTCGTACACGCCGGCGATGGACGCGATGGTCGCGGTCGGCGCGATGGCCAGCAGCAGCGAGTTGCGCAGGCCGGTCTCGGCGATCCGGGCGCGCAGCGCCGTCCAGCGGTCGGCCCACTGCGGGGCGGCCGTCGGGAAGTGGTCGATGTGCAGCTCGCCGCGGGCGGCGCGGGTCTCGCCGTACGCCTCGTGGCGGCCGAGCTGCTCGGCCAGGTCGGCGGAGCGCTCGTACGCGGTGAGCATGATGCGCTCGGCGATCAGCGTGGACAGGCGGGCGGCCTCGGCGGAGTCGAAGTCGATCCGCAGCTTGAAGAAGACGTCCTGGAGGCCCATCACGCCGAGGCCGACCGGCCGCCAGCGGGAGTTGGAGGTGCCGGCCTCGGTGGTCGGGTAGAAGTTGATGTCCACCACGCGGTCGAGGAACGTCACGGCCGTGCGGACGGTGGCGTCGAGGCGCTCCCAGTCCATGGCGCCGATCAGGTCGTCGGCCGTGGCACCGGGGGCCACGTGGGCGCCCAGGTTGACCGAGCCCAGGTTGCAGACGGCGGTCTCGGAGTCGTCCGTGACCTCCAGGATCTCGGTGCACAGGTTGGAGGAGTGCACCGTGCGGCCCGGCAGCGCGGTCTGGTTGGCGGCGCGGTTGGAGGCGTCCTTGAAGGTCATCCAGCCGTTGCCGGTCTGCGCCAGGGTGCGCATCATGCGGGCGTACAGGGTCTGCGCCGGGATGGTGCGGACGGCCTTGCCGGCCAGCTCGGCCTTGCGGTAGGCCTCGTCGAACTCCTCGCCCCACAGGTCGACCAGCTCGGGCACGTCGGCCGGGGAGAACAGCGACCAGTCCTGGTTGGCGTTGACCCGGCGCATGAACTCGTCCGGGATCCAGTGCGCCAGGTTGAGGTTGTGGGTGCGGCGGGCCTCTTCGCCGGTGTTGTCGCGGAGCTCCAGGAACTCCTCGATGTCGGCGTGCCAGGTCTCCAGGTAGACGCAGGCCGCGCCCTTGCGGCGGCCGCCCTGGTTGACGGCGGCGACCGAGGAGTCGAGGGTGCGCAGGAACGGCACGATGCCGTTGGACTTGCCGTTGGTGCCGCGGATCAGGCTGCCGCGCGAGCGGATGCGCGAGTACGACAGGCCGATGCCGCCGGCGTGCTTGGACAGGCGGGCGATCTGCGCGTAGCGATTGTAGATCGAGTCCAGGTTGTCCAGCGGCGAGTCGAGCAGGTAGCAGCTCGACATCTGCGGGTGGCGGGTGCCGGAGTTGAAGAGCGTCGGCGAGGAGGTCAGGTACTCCAGGCGGCTCATCAGGCCGTACAGCTCGGCCACCTCGCGCACGGACTGCTCGCTGTCGCCGACCGCCAGGCCACAGGCGACGCGGAGCAGGAAGTGCTGCGGGGTCTCGATCACCTTGCGGGTGATCGGGTGGCGCAGCAGGTAGCGGGACTGCACCGTGCGCAGGCCGAAGTACTCGAAGCGGTCGTCGCCCTTGGTGTCGACGAGCGCGTCCAGGGCGGCCGCGTGCTTGGTGACGAAGGCGGCGGTGGTGTCGCCGATCAGGCCCTCGGCGTGGCCGACGGCGATCGAGGCGGAGAAGGACACCGAGCCCTGGCTGTTCGCCTCGTCGACGATCTCCAGGGCGAGCAGGCGGGCGGCGAGCTTCGAGTACTGGGGGTCCTCGGCGATCATCGACGCGGCGGCGTCCACGGCCAGCCCGCGCAGCTCGGCGAAGTCCGAGCCGGCGTGGCGGCCGCGCAGCGCGGCGGCGGCGACATGGCCGGGGTCGACCTCGGTGAGGTCGGTGCTGCGGTCGGTGAGCAGCCGCAGCAGCGCGCCCCCGGGGTCGGAGACCGTCGGGTCGGTGAAGGCGGTACCGGAGCCCTGGGCGGGCAGGGTGGCTGAGGCAGCGGTGGTCAAGGCGCTCTCTCCTGGCGGCGATCGGCGGCGGTGATCGGGGGGCCACCGGGCCGATCTGGGCAGGGGAGCACGGCGCGAACGCAAAAAAGCGTCGCGCGAGGTGACTCCCCGGCCCGCCCGCGAGGCCCGGAGGGGTACTGCTGGTGCCGGCGCGGCCTCTGCGGGAGGGCCGTGGCGCACGCCGTCGGCAGGTACTCGGACTCGCGGGGCGCGGCTGCTGGAGCCGCCCGCTCACCGCTGCGGGGCAGTCCCGGATTCGCACCGGGTTCCCCTGCATCGACAGCAGAAGCGAGCATACATGTAGTGCCGCCGGACTGCGGCGGCACCATATGTTGTGCCTGTCGTGTCGCGGATGTGCGTGGGCCGGGCGGCCGGTCAGTGCTTCAGATAGACCTTGTACGTACTCGAATCGCCGGTCGGCGAGGTGAACTGGGCGACCAGCCGGTAGTGTCCGGCGGTGCTCAGGGCCTCGCTCAGGGCCCGGTCGGTGGCCCTCGGCGCGGTGCTGTCGAGGACGACCATGGTGAACCAGCCGTCCCGGATCGCGGCCACGCTGCCGTCGTCGCCGTGGTGCTCGACCCCGGCCCCGTCGCGGTAGTCCGTGCCGGCGCGCGCGGAGATCCACTGCTCGGGCCTGGAGACGCCGCCGAGGTAGTACTCGGCGAGTCCGTCGACCTCGGTGAGGTAGCGGCCCTGGGGCTCCGTGTGGACCCGCAGGACGGCCAGCAGGCGGCCGGAGTCGGGCCCGTTCTGGTAGCGCAGGGCGGACTGCTCCAGACCGAGGGCGAGCAGGGCGACCCAGACCAGGATGCCGAGCTGGGGGTGGCGGAAGTGGGCACCGACCAGCCGGGTCAGGCCGACCCCGGCGAGCGGGGCGGCGAGCAGCATGCCGTAGCCGAGGTGGCGGAACAGCGCGCCGGAGGTGCCGGTCCACAGGTGGGCGGCGGGGACCAGCAGGGCGGTGGCGGTCAGGACGGCCCCGAGCAGGGCGCGCCGGCCCCGGGTGGTGGGGAGGGCGTCCTTCTCCGGCGCGTCGTGCTCGGGCATCTGTTCGCGGCGTGCGTAGGCGATGGTGCCGGCCACCGCGAGGACGGTGAACAGGCCGGCCCACTGGAGCGTGCCGAGCAGGATCGAGCCGGCCGAGCCGGGGGCGTTGCCGCGCGAGGGCGACCACCCGGCGACCTTGCCCAGGGTGCCGTACGGGAGCAGCAGGACGAGGGCGCCGAGGGCCGCCAGCAGCGCGCGCAGGGCGGCCGGGCCCACCCGGTGGTACGGCCGGGCGCAGGCGAAGGCGAGGGCGACCAGGGCGGGGACGGCGAAGGCCGCGGAGTAGGCCGTGGCGCAGGCCAGCGCCGTGGGCGGGGCGGCGAGCAGGGCCAGGGCCGGATGGCGGCCGGCGGTGAACACCGTGGTCCAGGCCGCGAGGGCGACCAGCAGGAGGGCGAGGGACTCGGGCGCGGCGTAGAAGCCGACCACCACGGTGGACTGGAGGACGGCGTACCCGGCGATGGCGCAGATGGCGACCCGCTCGTTGAACAGCCGCCGGGTCAGCGAGTACAGCAGCACCGTGGTGAGCAGCGCGAAGCCGAGGCTGAGCAGCCGGGTGCCCCAGATGCCGTTGGCGTCGGCGGCGGCGCCGGCCAGCGGCGGGTAGAGCCAGGGCGAGCCGTGCACCCGGTCGACCAGGTCGGTGGTGACCGGGGTGCCGTGCAGCAGGTGGGACAGCTGCTGACGGCCGGCGACCATGGCGGCGGCCTCGTCGGGGTGCGCGGCGGCCAGCAGGCGCAGCGAGAGGGCGGCCTGGACGGTCAGGACGGCGCCCAGCAGGCCGCGGGCGATCCAGCGGCGGCGGGGGCTGGTGCCCGGGTCCCAGCCGATCGCGGGGACCTGCGGGATGGTGTACGGGGCCAGCTCGACGCCGTCGGGGTTGTCGACCGCCACGGCGGTGCCGGGCCGGGCGGGGCTGCCCGCCGCCGCGGCCCCGGGCCCGTCGGGGTCGGGGTCCGGCTCGGCGGCCGGGTCGTGGGCGGAGCGGCCGTGCGGGACGGGGGAGAACTCGGACTCAGTGCTCATCAGGGTTCCGGATGTCGAAGCCGTAACGGGGGTCGGACACGCGCTGCTTGAACGCGGCGAGGGTGTCCGGCACGGCCTCGACCCGCCAGTCCGCCCGCTTGACGATGTTGAACCAGACGAAGCCGACGATGTCGTCGTGCGCCTCCAGTCCGGAGAACAGCTGGTCGATGTCGGCGCGTTGGCGCTTGCCCTGCTCGGAGGCGGTCTCGCTGATGAAGAAGGGCTTCTGGGAGAAGCCGCGGATCTCGGCCATGGTCGGGCCGTAGAGCGTCTCGAAGGTCTTGGGCCCGGTCTTGGTGAAGTAGCCGGTCATGCCGGCCCAGTCGACGTAGGTGTCGCCGGGGTAGTACGGCTCCAGGCGGGTGTTGGGCGCGGGGTCGGTGATGTTGGGGCTCCAGACCCAGATCACGTTGGTGGCGCCGGCCTGGTCGAAGAGGTCGTGGACGTGGCGCCAGGCGGCCACGAAGTCCTCGGGGGTGGCGGCCTGACGGCCCCACGGGTACCAGTCGCCGTTCATCTCGTGGGCGATGCTGATGGCGATCGGCAGGTTGAACCTGGCGACGGCCTTGGCGACGCCGCGCACGTAGTCGTCGGTGTCGCCCGCCGCGATCGAGGCGAGCGAGCGGTCGTGCGGCTCCCAGGCCATGAAGGGGAGCGCCCCGGCGTCGTGGATCCGGCGGGCGCCCGTGGTGTCGAAGCCGCCCTTCCAGTGGGCGTAGAACTCCAGGATGTTGGGCTGCTTGCCGATCGCGTCGCGGTAGCCGGGCAGCGCGTCCATCGTGGCGGGGACGTCGGGCAGGGCGGCGCCGAGGTACTTGTGGCTCGGCCTGAGCAGCGGCGTGACGTCGTACGGGACGCCGGCCGGCAGGGCCTTGGGCCGGGCGGGCGCGGGAGTCGCACCCGGAGCACCCGGAGTGCCCGGTGTGCCCGGAGCACCAGGGGCCGGGGTGGCGGCCGGGGCGGCCCGGGCGAGGTCCTTCTGCATCGCGAAGCCGGGGTCCTCGGGGCCGCACGCGGTGGTGAGCAGCAGGCCGGCGGCGGCCAGCAGCGGGAGCGCCAGCCGGCGACGGAGCCGGCCGGCCCGTCTCGGGTGGGCGGTCATGGCGATCACACTGCTTCCGTCGGGCGGGGCTGGACGAGGACCCGGCCCACGATGGTGGCGTAGAAGAGGCCGGAGGCGAGGACGAGGGCGAAGTTCAGCGGGCCCATGGTGAGCATCCGCCAGATGCTCAGCAGCACCCAGAGCAGGGCGGTTCCGCCGCCCCAGGCGATGACGCCGATCCAGAACCGCCGGGTCCTGTTCCGCTTGGCGCCGCTGGAGCCGGTCGGCTGCCAGGCCATCCGGTTGCGGCGCACGATGTCCCAGATGGCGAAGACGTGCGCCCAGCCGTACATCATGCGGGCGGCCCAGGCCTCCAGCCGGTAGGGGTTGCGGTGCCAGAGCGGGAAGACGACCGTCGCGTAGAGCAGGCCGGGCAGCACCAGCGCGGTGTTCTCCCAGCGGATCAGGTCGGGGCGGGCGAGCAGCAGGACGATCGGGATGAGCGGTGAGACGACGGTGAACAGCGCCGTGTGGATGTAGTAGAAGAAGCCGGACAGGTAGCAGGCCCGGGTGATCGGCCGCAGCTTGGTCTGCCAGAACTTCTTGCTGCCGAGCAGGCTCATCGAGCCGGTGCACCAGCGGTACTGCTGGTTGAAGAAGCCGCCGACGTTGTCCGGGCAGACGCCGGTGGCCAGCGCGACGGGTATGTACTGGAGGTCCCAGCCGAGGCGGCGCAGGTCGAACCCGGTGTGCACGTCCTCGGAGTGGCCGATCAGCGTGGTGCCGCCGTTCTCCTCCAGCGCCGCGCGCCGGTACACCGCGCAGCTGCCCACGCAGATGGCGCCTTCGCTGCGCTGCCGGGAGACCTGGACGGTCCGGTAGAACAGCTCCTGGACGGCGCCGGCGCCGCGCTCGATCCAGTTCTGCGAGTCCAGGATGCGGAAGAACTGCGGGGACTGGACGATGCCGAGGCGGGGGTCGGCCTCCATGTAGGGGAGCATCTCGTTCAGCAGGTCCGGCCGGGGCGCGAAGTCGGCGTCCAGGATGAGGATGTAGTCGCTGTCGGAGTTGCGGAAGCCGAACTGGAGGTTGCCGGCCTTCTTGAACCAGCCGAGCTTGTCGCGGGTGCCGTACACGAACCCGAAGTCGATGGCCATCTGCGCGAGTTGCGGGCTGTTGCTGTCGTCGAGGACGTACGGGGTGACGTCGCCCGGGTACTGGTCGCGCAGCCGGGCGACGTGCGTCCAGGTGTTGTGCAGGACCTCGATCGGCTCGCCGGCGACCGGGAGGAAGACGTCGACGGTCGGATGGTGCTCGGGCTGCCAGGACTTGACCAGGGCCCGGTGGGCGGAGAGGTCGAAGGTCTCGTTGAAGCCGTGCACCCAACGGGATATCAGGTAGTAGACGATGGTGAAGGCGAGCGGCGGTATGAAGAAGAGGAACCACGGCGTCGCGCTCAGCAGCCCGATCTCGCTGGCCACCATGCAGGCGAAGCTGATGAGGGAGAAGCAGGTCAGCACCCACAGGTTGGTGCGGGCGTAGAGGTACTTCTCGGTGTTGTCCGGGGGTTGGGGGAGCAGGCCCCACCGGTTGCGTGCGGCCGGGCCGCGCCGGCTGCGGCGTCGTGAGACCGGCGGCTGACCGCTTCCCGCGAGTCGCGCGCTTTCGGTGACAGTCACGTGCTCTACTCCCCCGAAGCCGTACTGAGACTGAACCATCCCCGGGTGGTGGCCGTTGTCGCTCGGGCACCAGGGGACGCCAGGATCGTACGGGACCGATCGCTCCGAGTCCGCTCTCCCCTCTTCGACCGGCCGCCCGGAACCGATATCGAGTTCCGATCGTGATGTGAACGGGGGTGCGGCCGGAGCGCCTGTGTACGGTTGTCCGTTCGACGGGCGAGGACGGTTCGGGGGAGAGCGATGGGCATCGAGGACTGCGCGGCCGGGCGCGTGGCGCGGGGCCTGCGGGCGGTCGCCGCCTTCGGTGCGGTCGCCGCGCTGCTGGCCGGGTGCAGCGGCGACGTCGGCGCGGTGGAGCCGCCGGCCGGCCCGGCGACGGCGCTGTCCGGGCCGGGCATCTGCTCGACCGCGCAGGAGCCGTTTCCCAAGCTGGCGATGGACGGTGGCGCCAAGGTCCTCGAACCGAACCCGTGGAACACCGCGGGCACGGTCTGCGTGGACCCGGTCGGGGTCAGCGGGTTCACGGTGTCCCGGATCAACGACTTCGTCCCCAGGAACCCGCTCGCCCCGGGCGCCTACCCCAACGTCTCGACCGCCCCGGGCGCGAGCGGACTGCCGGTGCCGGTCAGCGCGCTCGGCGACGCCACCGCCGACTGGGACGCCAACGGCCGGGTGAGCGGCTCCTTCAACCTCTCCTTCGACCTCTGGTACGGCTCCAGCCCGGACAACTGCCTGCCGGGGGAGAGCGCTGAGGTGATGATCTGGCTGGACGCCACCGACAATGTGCGGCCCGCCGGCGACAAGGTGGCGGACGCCCTGCCGTTCGGGGACGCGAGCTACCACGTCTACCAGGCGCCGATCACCGGCCCGCACAGTGTGATCAGCTACGTCCGCACGGCACCCACCCACACCACCCGCGGCCTCGACCTGCGGCTGTTCACCGCCGACGCGATGGCGCGCGGCTACGTCCCGAAGAGCTCCTACCTCTGCCGGGTGCAGGCGGGGTTCGAGGTCTGGAGCGGCGGGACCGGCCTGCGCAGCAACTCCTTCGCCTTCCACAACCGGGTCGGCCTGCCGGCCGGCGAGGTCCCGGCGGGCGCCCCGGGGATCTGCCTGCGGCACGGCGGCGGCGGTACCGCCGGCAGCCCGGTGACCGTCGGATCCTGCGGCGACCAGGCCGTCTCGACCGGGTGGACGGTGGGCAACGACGGTTCGCTGCGCGGTGGAGCGGCCTGCCTGGCGCCGGGCGCCGACCGCTCCTCGGTGACGCTGGCCGAGTGCACCGGCGGCTCGGCGCAGCGCTGGGTCACCGCCCCCGGGCAGCGGCTGAAGCACCCGGACACCGGGCTGTGCCTGGGCACCGCGGGCGGGGCGCTCGCGGACGGCACGACGGTGCTCCTGCGGCCGTGCGCGGACACCGTCTCGCAGCGCTGGAAGCTGCCCTACAACGGGGTCGCGTGAGCCGGCGTCGCACCCCGGAAACCGCAACCGCGCTGACGTTTCGTCCGCGCACCCCCCATGGGCGTGACGGGGTGGATGCCCTAGCATTCGGGCCATGAGCGATCGACCGGTACCGAGTGGCGAGCCGGGCCAGCCCGCCACGCCACCGCAGCAGGCACCGGCCGGGGGGCCCGCTCCGGCCACCGGTGTGCCACCGCAGTTCCCGAGCGGAGCCTTCGGCCCCGCGGCCGGCTACGGGCCGCCGCCCGCCGCACCCGCGCAGCCCCAGCAGATGACGCCGCATCCGGTCGCGCAGCCGGTGCCGCCAGTGCCGCACCAGGGCGGCGGACCCGCGCCGGTGGCGCAGGGTCCGGTGCAGCCCGGTCCGGTGGCGCCGCAACCCGGCCCGGTGGCACCGCAGCCCGTCCAGCCGCAGGCGCCGATGCCGCAGCCCGGCCAGGCCGTCGGACAGCAGCCGTTCCCGCCGGGCCCGCAGCCGTTCCCGCCGGGCCCGCAGCCGGCCCAGCCCGTGGCGCACTGGCAGCAGCAGGGCGGCTTCCAGTCGCCCGTCCCCCCGCCCGGCCCGGCGGTCTCCCCGGCCGGCACGCCGAACTGGGAGGCACTGGCCGAGCAGAACGAGCAGTCCGCCAAGCGCGGCCGCAGGCTCAAGCTGATCGGCGCGGTGACCGCGGTGGTCGTGGTGGCCGCCGCCGGTGGCGGCGGGTACTGGTACTACCAGCACGGCAAGGAGAAGACGCCGGCGGCCCACGGCCCCGGCACGCCGAGCCCGACGGTCTCCGGACCGTCGAACACGACGAGCGCGCCGCCGCTCAAGGGCATCGACAGCCCGCCGACCGTCGGCTCGCTGCCCGCCAAGAAGGGCGCGGCCGCGCTCAACCTGGGGGCGGACGCCAAGCAGGGGACGATGGCCGGCGTCTCCGGGCAGGTCCTCAAACTGCCCAGCGGCCAGGACTCGTTCGCCTCGACGTCCACGTCGGTCGTCGAGGTCAACAAGAGCTTCACCGTCTCCGCGCGGGTGCTGGTCGACGTGCCCAACGGCAACCGCAGCGCGGTCAGCCAGGGCGACGGCCAGTACTACTCGTTCGCGCTGGGCCGGGCCAACAACAACGGGCACGACCAGTGGTACTTCAAGGTCCAGGTGCCGGGCGGCGGTTCGGCGATCGCCTGGTCCAAGGGCGACGCGACGGTCAACCAGTGGGTGCTGCTGACCGGCGTGTACGACGACCCGTCGGGCCAGCTCACCCTGTACGTCAACGGTGCTCCGCAGTCCTCGGCCAAGTCGGCCGGGGTGCAGCCGAGCGGCACCAACTCCCTCCAGGTCGGCCGGCTGAGCTCCAACTCGCAGTGGGCCGACCCCTGGCACGGCGCCGTCGCCGACGTCCAGGTGTGGGATCAGGTGCTGCCCGAGGCCGACATCGTCAAGATCGTGGCCGGCCCGAGCTCGCCGCCGTCCATCGCGCCGACCGGCGCCTGGCTCGGCGGCTAGCACCGCCAGGGGCGGGTTCCGCGGGAGTCCGGTGAGGACGGCCCGCAGGACCCGCCGCGGGGCCGACCGGCCCTCGTGAACGTCCGGCCGCCGCCCCCGGCAGTGTGGGGCGGCGGCCGAAGCGCGCCCAGGGGCGCGCGCTCCACGGCGCGTCCGGATGCGAAGTCCCAGATGAGGAGCAGTACTGATGAGCGCGGACGGCCGCTGGATCCGGCCCGAGTCCACCCGCAAGCCCGTCCTCGGCGGAGCCCGGCCGGGCGGGGTGGCCCTCGGCGAGCGCGGCCGGACGGCCCCCGGGCCGGTACCGGCCTCCCCGGCCGACCGGCGCCGCCGCAGGCCCGGGCCGCCCCGGGTGCCGCACCCGGCCCGGCCGGTGCTGCGGGCGGACTGGCTGCCGCTGCTGGCCGTGCTGCTGGTGCAGGCGGCGCTCTCGTACCACCTGATCCTCAGCAACACCGCCTTCATCGACGAGGGCACCTACATCTACGCGGGCTACCAGGAGATCGCGCACCTGCGGCACGGAACCCCGGTGTCGACGTACGAGACCTTCTTCTCCGGCTCCCCGCTGATCTACCCGGTGGTGGTGGCCGTCGCGGACTTCGTCGGCGGGCTGAACGGCGCCCGGCTGCTGAGCCTGGCGTTCATGCTCTCCGCCACCACGGCCGTCCACCTGGCCACCCGGCGGCTGCACGGCTCGCTCGCGGCGTTCTGCGCGGCGGCGGCCTTCGTCGCGCTCGGCCCCACCCAGTTCCTCGGCGGCCTGGCCACCTACGACGCGATGGCGCTGGCGGTCCTCGCCTGGGCCGGGTACTTCGCGGTGCGGCTGACCACGGGCGGCGGGTACCCGAGCCTGGTCGCCTCCGGGCTGCTGCTTGCCCTGGCCGGCGCCACCAAGTACGCCGCGCTGCTGTGGGTGCCGGTGGTGTGCGGCATCGCGGTGCTGGCCGGGCCGCGCGGGTCGCTGCGCAGCTGGGAGGCCTGGCGGCGCGGACTGCTGGTGCTGCTCACCTTCGTGGTGGCGGTCGGCGCGGCGGCGCTGGCGGCCGGCGAGAAGTACGTCAACGGCTTCAACCACACCACCCTCAAGCGCGCCCCGGGCCACGACTCGTACTCCTACGTGGCCTCGGAGGCCGCCCGCTGGGTGGGCCCGCTGCTGGTGGTCGCGCTGGCCGGGGTGCTGGTGCAACTGGTGCGGGCGCGGCGGCGGCGCGGCGGCGCGGCCTGGCCCGAGTTCTGGCTGGCGCTGTTGCTGCTGCTGGCCGGGCTGATGGCGCCGGTGAACCAGATCCGCATCCACACCTGGCTGTCGCTGCAGAAGCACGTCGACTTCGGCGCCTGGTTCTCCTGCATCGTGGTGGGCCTGGTCCTGGCCCGTGCGGTGCTGTGGCTGAAGGGCCGTCTGCACCTGGTGGCCGGGGTGGCGGCCGCCACCCTGGTGGTCGGCCCGCTCGCCTGGGTGGGCGCGGCCCAGGGCCGGGAGATGTACGGCGAGTGGTCGAACTCGAAGGAGTTCGTCGCCGCCCTGGAGCCGTACATCGTCAAGGGCGACGACCGGTACCTGGTCGAGAACTACAACGTCCCCGCGTACTACCTGCGCAAGCAGACCACCTGGCAGCAGTGGCACGACCTGGTGGCCGTCTTCCGCCGGGACCCGGCCACCGGTGAGATGCAGAACGGGGTGCCCGCGATCCAGGCCGGCATCCAGGCCCACGAGTGGAAGGTCGTGGTCCTGGACTTCACCCAGACCGGGGCCATCGACAAGGCGATCCAGCCCACCCTGAAGGCCTCCGGGTACCGGGTGGTCACCGTGGTGACGAGCGGGAAGCACGGCCGGTACACCGTCTACGTGGCGCCCGGGTACGACAAGAAGCCGTGACGGGCGCCCGGGCCCGCCGTCAGAACGCCATCGTGTAGACCATCAGGTCCATCCCCGGGTACGGGGCCCAGTCGCGCTCGGGGGTGCGGCGGAAGCCGACCCGCTCGTAGAGGCGGTGGGCGGTGGTCATCTCCGGGCGGGTGGAGAAGGCCATACCGGCCAGACCGAGGTCGCGGCTGCGGGCGACGGAGGCGCGGACCAGGGCCTCGCCGACGCCCCGGCCCCGGGCGGCGCCGGCGGTGGCCAGCATCCGTATCTCGCCCTCCCGGGGGGAGGCGATGTCCGCCCACTCGGTGCCGCCGACGGCGAAGGTCACGCAGCCGAGGACCCCGGCTCCGGCCGCGTCGACGGCGACCAGGAGTTCGGCCTCCCGGGCCCGTCGCCCGGCGTCGCCCAGCAGCTCGACGTAGGTGCTCGTGGGGTTGGTGAAGCCGTCGCCGACGAAGGCCTCGACGGTGATCCGGCCGGCGTCGGTGAGGTCCTCGGGGAGGGCCTGGCGGATGAGGAAGTCCATCGGGCCAGTGTGCCGGAGCCCTGGTCGGGGCGGTCCTCCGGGGTCGAACCGGTCGACGGGACCGGGCCGGCGGTGCCGTACAGCCGCTCGGGCCGGGCCGGGTCGGCCGGGTAGCCGCCCGGGCGGTGGTAGTTGTCGCGGCCGGCCGCCGGGCCGCGGGAGGTCTCGCGGCCGATCAGGAGGCCGAGCAGGCCGAAACCGCCGACGGCCGCGGTCATGGCGAGTGCGCCGATGAGGGTGTCGCTGTCCATGGGCACCACTGTGGCCGGGCGGCGCCGCGGTCACGAGTGGCAGGAACGACCGATCACCTCGAAATCCTGCCATCCTCCTGCCGTTCCGTTCCTTCCGCCGGGGCGGGCACCGGGGGCATCCTGGTGGGCATGCTGAAGAACGTGGTCGCGGTGGTGCTGGAGGAGGTCCACCCCTTCGAACTGGGCGTGGCCTGCGAGGTGTTCGGCCTGGACCGCACCGCCGACGGGCTGCCGGGCTACGACTTCGCGATCGCCGGGGCCCGTCCGGGGCCGCACGCCACCCACTCCGGCTTCGCGGTGGACGTCCCGTACGGCCCGGAGCGCCTCGCCGGGGCGGACCTCGCCGTGGTCACCGCGGCGAGCATCCGCCGCGACTACCCGGAGCCGCTGCTGGCGGCGCTGCGCGGGGTGGTCGAGGGCGGCGGCCGGGTGCTGTCCATCTGCAGCGGTGCCTTCGTGCTGGGCGCCGCCGGGCTGCTGGACGGCCGTCGTGCCGCCACGCACTGGCGGCACAGCGCGGCGCTGGCCGAGCGCTTCCCGCTGACCACGGTCGAGCCGGACGTGCTGTACGTGGACGACGACCCGGTGATCACCTCCGCCGGGACGGCAGCCGGCATCGACGCCTGCCTGCACCTGGTGCGCAAGGTGCAGGGTGCCGAGGTGGCCCGGGAGATCGCCCGCCGGATGGTGGTGGCCCCGCACCGGGAGGGCGGGCAGGCCCAGTTCGTGAACCGCCCGCTGCCCGAGGCCGCCGACGCCTCGCTGGCCCCGCTGCTGGACTGGATGCGCCACCACCTGGCGGAGGAGGCCACCGTCGAGCAGCTGGCCGCCCGGGCGCACATGTCGCCGCGCACCTTCGCCCGCCGCTTCCAGCAGGAGACCGGCACCACCCCGCACCGCTGGCTGGTCGGGCAGCGGGTGCTGCTCGCCCAGCGGCTGCTGGAGTCCACCACCGAGCCGGTGGACGCGATCGCCGCCCGCTGCGGCTTCGGCAACGCGGCCGCCCTGCGGCACCACTTCGGCCGCCGGCTGGGCACCACGCCGCTGGCCTACCGGCGCTGCTTCGCCGAGCCGGAGCCCCGGGCGGGCTGACCGGAGCCCCGGGCGGGCCGAGGGGACTCCCGGGCGGGCCGAGGGGGCGTCAGTCCCCGCCGGGCACCAGGTGCCCGACCCCGTTCCAGCCGTCCGGCCGCAGCCGCCCGTCCTGGGCCCGCCACAGGCTGGTGGAGCAGTTGTGCACCGGTCCGAGCGCGGTGAGCTGCTCCTCGGTGAGCCGGTCCAGCGCGTAGCGGAGCATCAGCACCGTGCAGTCGTGCGCGACCAGCAGGACGGGCCGCCCGGCCTCCTCCTCGCAGAGGTCCCGCAGCAGGCTGCGCACCCGCAGCGCGACGTCGGCCCAGGACTCGCCGCCCGGCGGGCGGTAGTACAGCTCGCCCATCTTGCGCCGCCGGGCCGCCTCCTCCGGGTGCTTGGCCTCGATCGCGGCCTTCGGCAGCATCTCCAGGATGCCGAGCTCCCGGTCGCGCAGCCGTTCGTCGTACCGGACGGCCAGGGTGACCGGGACGGCGCCGAGCCCGGCGGCCTGGGCGAGCGCGATCCGGGCGGTCTCGGCGGTGCGCACGTACGGGGAGCACCAGACGCTGCGCGGGCGGTCCGCGCTGGGCAGGCCGGCCCACCAGTGGCCGAGCGCCTGGGCCTGCTGCCGGCCGTGCAGCGACAGCGGGATGTCGGCGTCGCGGCAGCTGATCGGGACGCTGAGCGCTCCGGCGGCCTCGGCCAGCTGGAACTCGACGTTGGCGGTGGACTCCCCGTGCCGGGTGGCGATCAGCAGGGACGGCAGCCGGCCGGCGGCGGCCGGGCGGTGGGTGCTGCCGTGCTGTTCGTGGCCGCCGGGGTGCTGCTCCTGCCCGCCGGGGTGCTGGCCGTGGGCGGCACCGCGCTGACCCTGGGCGGCGCCGTGCTGGCCCTGGGTGGTGGCGTGGTGGTGCTGGCTCTGGGTGGACTGGTGCTGGCCGTTGAGGGTGGTGCCGAGTTCTGCCATGGCCGCGAGCTCCCCGTGGTCGATCAGGTTCCGGCCGGATGCCGGTCCGGTCTGGTGGTGCCCGGCGTGCACGCCTGTTCATACATATGATCGCGCCGCCTTCTCCAGTGTTCACGGAGAAGGCGGCGCGATCACAGGGCGCGTACCGCGCGAATCAGTGCGCCGCTACAGGCTCCGGCGCGTTCTTCAGCTCTTCGTCACCGGCTTCGGCGCTGTAGTCGGACGGCCTGGTCTCGTCCGGGAGCTCCGGGGCCTTGAGCGCCCGCAGCACCAGGGTGAGCGCCACCGCGACGATCAGGTTGAGCGCGAAGGCGGTCAGGCCGATGTAGCCGATCTCGCCGATGCCGGGGATCCCGGCCGCGCTGCCGCCGAAGTGCTTGGTGGCCGGGCTGGCGATCCCGTACGCCTTCCAGGTGCCGTACACCATGCCGGCCGCCCAGCCGGCGAACAGCGCCCAGTGGTGGAACCAGCGGGTGAACAGGCCGCCGACGATCGCCACGAAGGTCTGCAGGATCCACAGGCCGCCCAGCAGCTGGAGGTTGATCGCGGCCTGCTTGTCCATGCCGAGCACGAAGGCCAGGGCGCCGACCTTCACCAGCAGCGAGACCAGCTTGGCGATCCGGGTCTCGTCGGCGGGGGTGGCGGAGGGCTTGAGCCAGTCCTTGTAGACGTTGCGGGTGAACAGGTTGGCCGCTGCGATGGACATGATGGCGGCCGGCACCAGCGCGCCGATGCCGATCGCGGCGAAGGCCACGCCGGTGAACCAGTCCGGGAACATGTCCGCGAACAGCTGCGGCACCGAGAGCTGGGCGTTGTAGCCCTTGACGCCCTTGCCCACGCCTGCCGCGATCGCCATGAACCCGAGCAGCGCCAGCAGGCCCAGCATCAGCGAGTACGCGGGCATGATCGCCATGTTGCGGCGCACGGTGCCGCGGGACTTGGAGGCCAGCACGCCGGTGACCGAGTGCGGGTACATGAACAGCGCCATCGCCGAGCCGAGGGCCAGCGTGGCGTACGTCCACTGGCTGCCGTGCGGGACGGTCAGCGATCCCTTGGCGCCCGGCGCGCTGAACTTGTGCGCGGCGGCGTCGAAGATGTGCCCGTAGCCGCCGAGCCGGATCGGGATGTAGATCACCGCGACGATGATCACGATGTAGACGAGGGCGTCCTTGACGAAGGCGATCAGCGCCGGGGCGCGCAGGCCGGAGGAGTAGGTGTAGGCGGCCAGCACGCCGAAGGCGATGAACAGCGGCAGGTCCTTGACGAACCAGTTGGCGTTCTCCCCGCCGCCGACCCCCAGCACGTCCAGCACGGCCTGGATGCCGACGAGTTGCAGGGCGATGTACGGCATGGTGGCCAGGATCCCGGTCAGCGCGACGACCAGCGACAGCGGCCGCGAGCCGTACCGGCCGCGCACGAAGTCGGCCGGGGTCACGTAGCCGTGCACCCGGGAGACCGACCAGAGCCGGGGCAGGAAGAGGAAGACCAGCGGGTAGGCGACGATCGTGTACGGCACCGCGAAGAAGCCCGCCGCGCCGGTGGCGTACACCGCCGCGGGGACGGCGACGAAGGTGTACGCGGTGTAGAGGTCGCCGCCGAGCAGGAACCAGGTCACCCAGGTCCCGAAGCTGCGCCCGCCCAGGCCCCACTCGTCCAGGTGTGCGGCGTTGTCGGCGCGGCGCCAGCGCGAGGCGAGGAAGCCCATCACGGTGACCAGGGCGAAGAACAGCACGAAGACCACGAGGGCCGGCACGTTGACGTCCTTCATCGCGCACCGCCCGTCCGGGCCGCCTTGCGGGCCTTCTCGTCCCGGGTGATCAGCAGGTAGGCGGCGACCGTGAACACGGCCGACACCGGCACCCAGAGCAGCTGGTACCAGTAGAAGAAGGGCACCCCGGCCACCGCCGGTTCGCTCTTGTTGTACGAGGACACCCAGAGCATCGCGACGATCGGCACCAGCAGGGCGAGGCCGGCCAGCACCCGCTCGGGCGTCACGGCCGGGACGGGCCTCCCGGCTGGCTCGGGCATGACATCTTCGAGGGTGAGGGGATCAGACGGCATCTTCGGCTCCGCTCCGGAGGGTTCCCCGTCGGCGCCGCAGCCCGGTCGGCGCCGAGCGCCGCACGGGCCCGCCGAGCAGCACCATCGGTGATCGGCAGTCAGGTCAGTACGGCTGCGCAATCTAGAGCATGGAGTGATCCATGTCACCGGAATTGACGTAACTTCCCGCCAGTCGGACGCAACCGACCGATTGTTCACCGCCGGGCGACGGAAACGCGCTGCCGCGGCCGGCGGCCGGCGGGCGAGCGGTCGAGGCGGTCCGGGGAAGGTGCGGGCGGGCACGCTGCGGCCGGGGGCGGTGGCCGGGGGCGGTGGCCGGGGGCGGTGGCCGGGGAGCGGTGGCCGGGAAAGACGCTGCGACGGGACGTGAGGCGCTGTCACCGTACATGCGGGTGCGGAACGCGAAAGGCGCCGGCGCGCGGGTCTTGCGCGCCGGCGCCCGAGGTGCGGCGGGGGAGTGCGGCTGTTCCGGGCGCTGCGGCCGGCCCGGATGCTCCGGCTACTCCGGACGCTTCAGCCGGGTGATGAACTTGTAGCGGTCGCCGCGGTAGATCGAGCGGACCCACTCGACCGGATCGCCCTCGGCGTCGAAGGAGTGCCGGGACAGCTGGAGCATCGGCAGACCGAGGTCGGAGCCGAGCAGGCCGGCCTCGCGGGGGTTGGCCAGGGTGGTCTCGATGGTCTCCTCGGCCTCGGCCACGGTGACCCCGTACACCTCGCGCAGCGCCGCGTACAGCGAGTTGTGCTTGGCCAGGTTGCGGCGCAGGGCCGGGAAGCGCTTGGCGGACAGGTGGGCGACCTCGATGGCCATCGGATCGCCGTTGGCCAGCCGCAGGCGCTCGATCCGCAGCACCCGGCCGCCGGGCTTGATGTCGAGCAGCGGGGCGAGCCGGTCGTCGGCGGTGATGTAGCCGATCTCGATCAGCCGGGAGGCGGGCTCCAGGCCCTGCGCCCGCATGTCCTCGGTGTAGGAGGTGAGCTGGAGGGCCTGGGCGACCTTGGGCTTGGCGACGAAGGTGCCCTTGCCCTGGATGCGCTCCAGCCGGCCCTCGACGACCAGCTCCTGGAGGGCCTGGCGCACGGTGGTGCGCGAGGTGTCGAACTGGGCGGCCAGCGCGCGCTCGGGCGGCACCGGGGTGCCGGCGGGCTGGGTCTCGGTGAGCTGCAGCAGGTGCCGCTTCAGGCCGTAGTACTTGGGGACGCGCGCGGTCGGGTCGGTGCCGGCCTGCGTCGGGAGGTTGTTCACCTCGGGGTCGTTGACCTGGGCGGTGGATCCCCCGTCGCTGCTCATCGGACCTGTTCTCCCGCTTCTCGCGAGGCCTCCAGCGACCCCGCCACATCGTTAACGGCTCACATCGTTGCATGTATGGCTACGGAACGAATACCTCATCACGCGATGAACGATGTGCGGTGTCGGCTTGATAACGGGTGGTCGAGATCGGTCGAACAGCCGTTGACAGGCCCATTGGTCTAGGCCAAGCTCCAGGCAGCTGGTCTACACCACTAGACCGGTAACTATGAATCCCCCCACCCGTTCGATGGGGTCCGCGGCACCTTTCCCCCCGCTTTGTGTGGGTCTGCCGCTGCCGCCCGACGGGGGCAACCCAGGCATCCCTCAGGAGGATGGCGTGAAGCGTCAGCTCATCGCGGCGGTCGGCGTCGCAGCAATGGTCGTCGGCCTGGCGGCTTGCAGCTCGGACGGCAAGAAGACCGAGGGCGGCTCGTCCGCGGCGGCCAAGAACTACGACGGCAAGACCCTGACCGTGTGGCTGATGGACGGCTCGGCCCCCAAGGGCTGGGAGGACAGCGTCAAGGCCGACTTCGCCGCCGCCTACCCGGGTGCCAAGCTCGACATCCAGACCCAGAAGTGGAACGGCATCGGCCAGAAGGTCACCGCCGCCCTCTCCGAGGGTTCGGTGGACGTCCTGGAGATCGGCAACACCCAGACCGCGGGTTACGCGGCCACCGGTGGTCTGCTCGACATCACCAAGGACAAGGCCGACCTGGGTGGCGCCGACTGGGCCGCCAACCTGAACGAGTCCTCGATCATCGACGGCAAGCAGTACGCCGCCCCGTGGTACTTCACCAACCGCGTGGTGACCTACAACAAGGACATCTGGACCAAGGCCGGCATCACCACCCCGCCGAAGACCCTGGACGAGTTCTACACCGACCTGGACAAGGTCAAGGCCGTCCCGGGCGTCACCGACGCCCTCTACATGCCCGGCCAGGAGTGGTACGCCTACTTCGGCCTGCTGACCAGCGAGGGCGGCAAGCTCGCCAAGAAGGACGGCGACAAGTGGGTCGGCGGCCTGTCGAGCCCCGAGGCCCAGAAGGCCTTCGACACCTACAAGAAGCTGCAGAGCCACTCGACCACCGCGCCGAAGGACAAGGACGAGGCCACCCCGCAGCAGAAGGACGTCTTCGCCAAGGGTGACATCGGCACCATCATCGGTCTCGGCTGGGAGGTCCCGAAGCCCGAGGAGCTGGCCGCCGACAAGATCGGCTACTTCCCGCTCCCCGGCGCGACCGCGGACAAGCCCTCCAGCGTCTTCCTCGGCGGCTCGAACCTGGCGATCGCCCAGCAGAGCAAGAACCCGGAGCTCGCCAAGGGCTTCCTGAAGATCGCCATGAACGACAAGAACGAGGGCCTGATCGCCTCCTCGGGTCTCATCCCGAACAAGGTCGCGCTCAACAGCAAGGTCACCGGCGACTTCGCCAAGGCCGCCCTGCCGGCCTCGCTCAACGGTGCGACCACCCCGAACGTTCCGACCTGGACCAACGTCGAGAACGAGCCGAACCCGATCAAGGACTTCCTGACCTCGGCGCTGAACGGCGACTACGCCGCCGCGGCCAAGAAGGCCGACGACGAGATCGCGAAGCGTCTCAACCAGAAGCAGTAAGGCAGTCGAGCGGCGTCGCTCACCGGCTCCCGGCGGGGGGTCGGTGAGCGACGCCTTCCGTCGTGGTCGGGTTTGCAAGGAAGAGAGAACGATGGCTGCGCAGTCGGAACGGGTGCAGACACAGTCCCCGGAACCAACGAATTCCGTGGTGGCGTCGACAGACAAGTCCACCACCCCCGGTGCCGAGCGCACCCCGAGGAGGAGCGGCAGACCGTCGGACGGGCCCAGTGCGGCCTCCAGGTTCGCCCCCTACCTCCTGCTGCTGCCGGCCATCGCGGCGACCCTCGTCCTGCTGGTCTGGCCGCTGATCGAGACGGTGGTGGTCTCGGCCCAGAACCTCAACAGGCGGCAGTTCATCCAGCACCTGACCGAGTGGACGGGCTTCTCCAACTACACCGATCAGCTGGGTAGTTCGGAGTTCTGGGCGATCACCCTGCGCACGGTGGTCTTCACGGTGGTCAACGTCGTGCTGATCATGGTGTTCGGCACGCTGGTCGGCCTGCTGCTCAACACCCTCGGCAAGCGGATGCGGCTGCTGCTCTCGGTCGGCCTGCTGCTGGCCTGGGCGATGCCGGTGGTCGCCGCGACCACCGTCTACACCTGGCTCTTCGACCAGAACTTCGGTGTCGTCAACTGGTTCCTGGACAAGCTGGGCTGGCACGCCATGGCCCACTTCAACTGGACCAGCGGCCAGTACTCCACCTTCTTCGTGATCATCCTGCTGATCGTGTGGCAGTCGGTCCCGTTCGTGGCGTTCAACATGTACGCGGGCCTGACCACGATCCCCAAGGAGCTCTACGAGGCCGCCCGCATGGACGGCGCCGGCTCGGGCAAGATCTGGAGCTCGGTGATCTTCCCGATCATGAAGCCCTTCCTCCTGGCCACGACCTTCCTGGAGGTCATCTGGGTGTTCAAGGCCTTCACCCAGGTCTACCTGATCAACAAGGGCGGACCGGACGGCCTGACTCGCACCCTGCCGGTGCACGCCTTCCTCGAAGGCATCGGGTCGCAGCACTTCGGTGTCGGCTCCGCGATCGCGGTGCTCACCATCGTGATGCTGGGCGCGCTGATGGCCTACTACTTCCGCATCATTCTCAAGCAGGAGGACGAGCTGTGAGGCGCTCGCTCATCGGACGCACCTGGCCGAACCTGATCGCGGTCGTCCTCTTCGTCTTCTTCATCTTCCCCGTCTACTGGATGTTCTCGACCGCGTTCAAGCAGAACAAGGACATCGTCAGCCGGGACCCCGTCTTCCTGCCGCTGAACGGCACGTTCGAGCACTTCGACCGGGCCGTGCACGTCCCGAACTTCTGGACGTACGTCGGCAACAGCCTGATCGTCACCGTCGGCGCGGTGCTCGGCTCGCTGGTGATCGCCACCCTGGCCGCCTTCGCGATCGCCCGGATGCGCTTCCGCGGCCGCAAGGGCTTCGTCCTGGTCGTGATGGCCGCCCAGATGGCGCCCTGGGAGGTCATGATCATCGCGGCCTACCTGATCGTCCGCGACAGCGAGATGCTCAACAGCCTGGTGCCGCTGACCGCCTTCTACCTGATGATGGTGCTGCCCTTCACGATCTGGACGCTGCGCGGCTTCATCGCCGCCGTGCCCAAGGAGCTGGAGGAGTCGGCCATGGTGGACGGCTGCACCCGCACCCAGGCCTTCGTGAAGGTGATCTTCCCGCTGCTCGCCCCCGGCCTGATGTCGACCTCGCTGTTCGGCTTCATCACCGCGTGGAACGAGTTCCCGCTGGTCAACATGTTGAACAAGAACGAGACGGCGCAGACCCTCCCGGTCTGGCTCTCCTCGTTCCAGACCGCGTTCGGCACCGACTGGGGCGCGACCATGGCCGCGTCCACCCTCTTCGCCGTGCCGATCCTGATCCTGTTCATCTTCCTGCAGCGCAAGGCGGTCAACGGACTGACCGACGGCGCAGTGAAGGGCTGAGTCAACGTGAGCATCCTCGTTCCCACCGTGCCGGACAGCGACCAGCTGCACCGTGACGCCCTGACCGTCCTCCAGCCCGGCTTCGTCGGCACCGAGCCGCCGGAGTGGCTGCGCCGCCACCTCGCCGCGGGCCTCGGCTCGGTCGCGCTGTTCGACCGCAACGTGGTCGACCTCGACCAGCTGTCCGCGCTCACCGGTGCGCTGCGCGCCGAGAACCCCGACCTGCTGATCGCCATCGACGAGGAGAGCGGCGACGTCACCCGGCTGGAGGCGGGCTCCGGCTCGTCCTGGCCCGGCAACCTCGCGCTCGGCGCGATCGACGACCCGGCGCTGACCCGGGACGTCGCCCGCGAGCTGGGCCGGGCGCTGGCCGCGGCCGGCGTCAACTACAACTGGGCGCCCACCGCGGACGTCAACTCCAACCCGCGCAACCCGGTCATCGGCGTCCGCTCCTTCGGCGCCGACCCCGAGCTGTGCGCCCGGCACACCGCCGCCTGGGTGGAGGGCCTGCAGTCGGCCGGCGTGGCCGCCTGCTCCAAGCACTTCCCCGGCCACGGCGACACCGCGGTGGACTCGCACCACGGGCTGCCCGTCATCGACGTCGACCTGGACGTGCTGCGGGCCCGTGACCTGATCCCGTTCCAGGCGGCGATCGCGGCCGGCACCAAGGCCGTGATGACCGCCCACATCATGATCCCGGCGCTGGACCCGAAGCTGCCCGCCACCCTGAGCCCGGCCGTGCTGCGCGACCTGCTGCGCGCGGCCCCGGCCGACGGCGGCCTCGGCTACCAGGGCCTGATCGTCAGCGACGCGATCGAGATGGGCGCCATCGCCGACACCTTCGGGATGGGCGAGGGCACCGTGCTGGCCCTGGCGGCCGGCGCGGACGCGATCTGCGTCGGCGGCGGGCTCGCCGACGAGGAGACCGTGCTGATGCTGCGCGACGCCATCGTGGCGGGCGTGCGCTCCGGCCGGCTCGCCGAGGAGCGGCTGGCGGACGCGGCCGCGCGGGTGCGGGCGCTGGGCAGCTGGGGCCGGATCGCGGCCCAGGGCGAGCGGGTCGAGCCGGACCTGGCGGTCGGTCTGCGGGCCGCGCGCCGGGCGCTCAGGGTGGTCCGGGCGCCGGGCCTGACCGTGCCGCCGGTGAGCGAGCGCCCGTACGTGGCCTCGTTCTCGGACGAGCCGAACATCGCCGTCGGCGACGTCACCCCGTGGGGTGTGGCGGGCATGCTGGCCGACCGCTTCCCCGGCACCCGCACCCGCGAGGTGTCGGCGGCCGACGCCGCGCCGGAGCTGCTGGACGCGCTGGTCGACGAGCTGCTGGCCGCCGCAGAGGGCCGCCGCCTGGTGCTGGTGGTCCGCGACGCGCACCGGCACGGGTGGATGGCCGCGGCGCTGGGCCGTCTGGTGGCGGCCCGGCCGGACGCCGCCGTGGTCGAGATGGGCCTGCCCCAGTCCGAGCCGGTCGGGGCGCTCCACATCGCCACCCACGGCGCCGCCCGGGTCTGCGGACTGGCGGCCGTGGAGGTCCTCACCGGGCAGCCGGGAGCGATCGGCTGAACCGTTCGACGAGACGTCACCGGCCGTGTCCGGTGGGCGTCGGCCGACGGGCCCGTCATGCGCATGTCGCATGGCGGGCCCGTTCCGTTTCCCCGGCGTTGACCTGCGGGTTCGTCGAGTGACCGTGTTCCCTCAAGTGGGCCTTAAATCCACCTTAAGGCCCACTTAGGGTGACGGAACGACAACTGGCGGCCACGCGGTACAACAGCTCTGCAACGGCCGTCCCAAGGAGGGCTTTCGGTCGTTGACACCACCTATGGTCTAGGCCAGAGTCCAGTCATCCGGTTCGAGATTCAACCTTGCCGGATGTGGTATCGGCCCACCCCGAAGCTCTTCGCCGCCCCCTGTCCGGACTCTCCGCCGCGGGCGCCAATCACGCTGCCGGCGGGCAAGACGGCTCTACAACCCTCGGAGGACGGCGTGAAGAAGCGTCAACTCATCTCGACGCTCGGGACCATGGCACTGGCAGTCGGCCTGACGGCCTGTTCCTCGACCGCGAAGCCGGCGGGCGACAGCGGCGCGGGCGGCTCCGCGGACCCGAAGGCCGCCGGGGGCACCGTCACCGTCTGGCTGATGGACGACGCCCAGAAGAACTGGCCGGACCTGGTCCAGCGGGTCAACGACGAGTTCGCGGCGAAGTACCCGAACGCCAGCCTCAAGCTCGTGTACCAGGGCTGGGCCGACAAGGTGGGCAAGCTCGACAAGGCCATCGCCGACGGCAGCGCCCCCGACGTGGTCGAGCTGGGCAACACCGAGACCATGAAGTACGTGCTCTCCGGCGCGCTGGCCCCGGTGGACCGCAGCACCTTCGACAACTCCGACAGCTGGATCAAGGCGCTCGCCAACACCTGCACCTACCAGGACAAGCTCTGGTGCGTGCCCTACTACGCCGGCTCCCGGGTCGCCATCTACAACTCCGCCGCCTTCCAGCAGGCCACCGGCAGCGCCGACTTCCCGAAGACCGAGGCGGACCTGCTGGCCGCGCTGGACAAGGTCGCGGACCGCAACAAGGCCGACAAGACCTACTCCCCGCTCTACCTGCCCGGCCCGTACTGGTACGCCGCGATGAGCTACGTGGCCGCGTACGGCGGCAGCATCGCCAAGTTCGACAGCTCCGGCAACTGGCACGGCACCCTGCACGACCCCAAGTCCCAGCAGGGCGTCAGCCACTTCGTCGACCTGGTGCGCAAGTACAACAAGGGCGACCTGACGGTGAACGAGCAGAACCAGTTCGAGTCGATGGCCCGCGGGCACGCCGCGTCCTTCTACGGCAACGGCTACGAGGCGGCCAGCGTCACCGCCCCGGTCACCGGCGACCCGAGCCTCAAGGACGCCGTCAAGGTGGCCACCATGCCCGGCCCCGACGGCAAGCCGCTGCCGACCTTCATCGGCGGCTCCGACCTCGCCGTCACCGCCAAGTCCCAGCAGGTGGCGCTGGCCACCGACTGGATCCGGATGTTCACCAGCACCAAGTCCGAGCAGGCGCTGGCCGACAAGGACATCCTGCCGAACAACCTGACCCAGCTGAACCCGCTGAAGAACAAGCCGACCACTGCCGCCGCGGCCAACGCCGTCCCGGACGCCTGGTTCACCCCGCTGGCCCCCGGCTGGGCCGCGGTCGAGAAGCAGAAGGTCATCCCGGACATGCTGACCGCGATCCTCAAGGGCAAGTCGGTGGACCAGGCCACCAAGGAGGCCGACGCCGCGATCGACCAGCTGATCAACAAGGCGTCCTGACCTTCCGTCGCGCCCGCGGCCACGCGCCCCTCCCGACCGTGCGGGCGCGTGCCGCGGGCGTGCGCCGCCGGGGCACGCCGGGTGCGCGCGGGCGTGCGGACGGAGGTGCCCGGCGGAAGGCGCGACCGTAGGATTGCCGCACGAAGGACCGCAGCGAGTGTGCGGACTCGCCGCCGTGGAGGTCCCCGCCGGGCAGCCGCCCGCACGGGGTCGAACCGTCTCATCGGAGGCAGACCCAGATGTCCGACCCGCAGACTGTTTCCGTCCCCGGCCGGATCATGGCGGCGGAGATGGCCGAGCAGCCGGCCGTCCTCCGGCGCATCCTCGACGAGGGCGCCCCGAAGATCCGCGAGGTCGCCGCGCAGATCGCCGCCCGCAACCCGCGCTTCGTCCTGCTCACCGCGCGCGGCACGTCCGACAACGCCGCGCTGTACGCCAAGTACCTGATCGAGATCCTGCTCGGCAAGCCGGCCGGCCTGACCTCGATGTCCACCACCACCGCGTACGGCGCCAAGCCGGACCTCACCGACGTCCTGGTCGTCACCGTCAGCCAGTCCGGCGGCTCGCCCGACCTGGTGGCCTCCACCAAGGCCGCCCGCGAGGCCGGCGCCGTCACGCTCGCGGTGACCAACAACGCCGCCTCGCCGCTGGCCGAGGTCTCCGAGTTCCACATCGACGTGCTGGCCGGCCCGGAGAAGGCGCTGCCGGCCACCAAGACCTACACCGCCGAACTGCTGGCGCTCTACCTGCTGGTCGAGGGCCTCGCGGAGGCGTGGGGGTACCCCCGGCCGAGGGCCGGAGGAGGCTCGGCCGCCGAGGAGCTGCCGGACCTGGCCGCCGGGGTGCTGGCCCGCAAGGCGGAGGTGAAGGCGCTGGCCGAGCGCTACCGCTTCGCGCAGCGCCTGGTCATCACCTCGCGCGGCTACGGCTACCCGACCGCCCGCGAGGCGGCGCTCAAGCTGATGGAGACCACCTACATCCCGGCCACCCCGTTCTCCGGAGCCGACCTGCTGCACGGCCCGCTGGCCATGGTGGACAACGTCTCGCCGGTCATCGCGATCGTCCCGGACGGCAAGGGCGGCGAGGCCCTCCAGCCGGTGCTGGACCGGCTGCGCGGGCGCGGCGCGGACCTGGTGGTGATCGGCCAGCAGGCGCAGGTGGAGGCCGCCTCGGCGGGCTTCGCGCTGCCGGCCGGCGTGCCGGAGGAGGTGCAGCCGATCCTGGAGATCCTGCCGCTGCAGCTGCTGGCCTACGAGGTCACCATCGCCCGCGGCCAGGACCCGGACGCCCCGCGCGCCCTGGCGAAGGTCACCGAGACGAGGTAGGGCCCCGCGGACGCGATCCGGCCCCGGTCCACAGGCTGTGGACCGGGGCCGGATCGCTGAGCGGCCGGACGTGGCTCAAGGGGGCCGAAAACACTACGGGCCACGGCGCCGACACGGGACCCTCAACCCATGCGGCACCGCAGCCCGGAGCTGTCGTCGGGCACCGGATCCGGTCGAGAACTGTGCGGGGTCCTCGATCGTCGGCGTCCGACCGAGGAGGGGCCGCGCGCGGTCAGGGCAGTTGCGCGGGGGCCTCTCCTTGGTGCTCTTTCATTGTGGACTAGACCAATCTCGGTTGTCCAGGCCTCTCGGAAAATTGGTCTAAACAACTCCGGAGGGTGCCCGGAAGGGTGCTCGGAAGGGCGTGCGGCAGGGCTCGCGGGAGGGCTCGCAGGAGGACGTGCGGCAGGGTCCCGCGGGGCCCGCCCACCGGTCCGCCGCGCCCCGCCCGGACCAGCGGCGCTACCCTCGCCATGTGCCCTCGCTGAACGAACTCGTCCGCCGCCACACCACCCTCACCGGGGCCGATGTGGAATGGCTCCACCACCTGGTCTCGGAGTGGCAGCTGCTCTCCGACCTCTCCTTCGCCGACCTGGTGCTGTGGATCCCCACCTGGGACGGCATCCGCTACGTCTCGGTGGCGCAGATGCGGCCCAACACCGGGCCCACCTCCTACCAGGACGACATGGTCGGCCACCTCGTCCCGCGCGGCCGCCGTCCGCTGCTGGACGCCGCCTTCGACGAGGGCCGGATCGTGCGCGAGGGCGACCCGGAGTGGCGCGAGGAGGTCCCGGTCCGGGTCGAGTCGATCCCGGTCCGGCGCGAGGGCAAGGTGCTGGGCGTGATCGCGCGCAACACCAACCTGCTGACCGTGCGGACCCCGAGCCGGCTGGAGCTCACCTACCTCCAGAGCGCCTCCGACCTGGCCCAGATGATCGCGGCCGGCTCCTTCCCCTACCCCGGCATCGAGCAGGCCGACATGGACGCCGCCCCCCGGGTCGGCGACGGCCTGATCCGGCTGGACGCGGACGGAATCGTCACCTACGCCAGCCCCAACGCCCTCTCCGCCTACCACCGCCTCGGCCTCACCACCGACCTGGTCGGCAGCCACCTCGGCCGGGCCACCGCCGATCTCGCCCCGCCGTCCCGCTCGGCCGTCCACGAGGCGCTGGTGAAGCTGGCGAGCGGCTGGGCGCCCCGGCAGACCGAGGTGGAGGCGCAGGGGGGAGTGGTGACCCTGCGGGCGATCCCGCTCAAGCCCAAGGGCACCCTGACCGGTTCGCTGGTGCTCTGCCGGGACGTCACCGAGCTGCGCCGCCGCGACCGCGAGCTGATGACCAAGGACGCCACCATCCGGGAGATCCACCACCGGGTGAAGAACAACCTCCAGACCGTCGCGGCCCTGCTGCGGCTGCAGTCCCGCCGGATGGAGTCGGAGTCCGGCCGGGCCGCACTGGACGAGGCGGTGCGCCGGGTCGGCTCGATCGCGATCGTGCACGAGACGCTCTCCCAGGCGCTGGACGAGAAGGTGGCCTTCGACGAGATCGCCGACCGGGTGCTGGCGATGGCGATGGAGCTGTCCCAGGACGGCCGGGTGGCGACCCGGCGCACCGGCAGCTTCGGCATCCTGTCCGCCGAGGTGGCCACCCCGCTGTCGATGGTGCTGACCGAGCTGCTCCAGAACGCCCTGGAACACGCGTTCGGACCGACCGCCTCCGGGAACCTGGAGGTCAGTGCCCTGCGCGGGCGCGCGCCGGCGACCGGCGCGGGCTGGTCGGAAAGCTGGAACGGCGGCGCCCGGCCGGAGGAGTACCTGCTGATCACGGTGCAGGACGACGGCCGCGGCATGCCGGAGGGCTTCGACCCGAAGACGGCGGGCAACCTCGGGCTGCAGATCGTCCGGACGCTGGCCACCGGTGAGCTGGGCGGCACCTTCGACATGGTGGCCGGCCCGGACGGCGGGACCAAGGTGATCCTGGAGATCCCGGTCCGCTGAGGCCCGGTCCGCGGGGCCCGGTCCGCTGAGGCCCGGTCCGCGGGGCCCGGTCCGCTGTGGCCCGGTCCGGCGGGATCCCGCCGGGAATCCGTGGCGCGAAGGCGTACGGACACGCGCGAAGGTGTGTGGCGGGGGCGCGTGCTCGGATCAAGCGCCGGGTCCGCGCTCCGCACTCCGGAGTGCGGAACCAGAGCGCGCGACCGGGTGCGGAAACAGAAACGAGGCCCTGTCGACCGGGGGGGGTGGGTCGACAGGGCCTCTCAACCCGTTCCGGCCGTCGGGGGGAGTCGGCCGGAGCGGGGGCTCTGGGTGGTGCGACACCTCGCCGGTGCGTTGCACACGGTGAGCGCCACAGCTCCACGATATTGCTCTCAGTGAACAGTATCAAGTGTCTGGGCGGGTCCGGTGTCGCGGGACCCGGCAGGGCAAGGTCCTTTGTGCGGAAGGCTTCACCAGGAGGTGCAGGGAAGCCTTTGATCATGTGTCGATCGGTACTGCGGTCACTGCTGGTGCTACGGCGTGTGATCGCTGCGCGATCAGGCGGTGCGGGCCCGGTTGCGGGCGGCGCGGCGCTTCATCGCGCGACGCTCGTCCTCGCTCATGCCGCCCCAGACGCCGGCGTCCTGGCCGGTCTCGAGCGCCCACTGGAGGCACTGCTCCATCACCGGACAACGGCGGCACACGGCCTTGGCTTCCTCGATCTGCAGCAGAGCAGGACCGGTGTTCCCGATCGGGAAGAACAGCTCCGGGTCCTCTTCGCGGCAGACAGCGCGGTGGCGCCAGTCCATGGTCGTCCAACTCCTCCTGCCGCGGGGGGTGGCCCGATCGGCACAATCGAATGGCTTGTGAATGTGAACGCTTTCACGAATCCCGCAACAGCAAAAGAGACCAAAGGCCCGTCGGGCCCGGGTGGTCTGTGCTGGGGGGGATTCGGCGATTCGAGGGACACCCCGCGGTCGGCGCTCCTGTGGTTCCGGAGTTGCCGTCGCTGCGATGTGTCCCGATCGCCATGTAGAGGTTCGCAAACCTCGGGCTCGGATACAACCCCCTTCGGGGAGGAATTTTGGATTCTTCGGTGTCGCCTAGCTCACAGCCAGTACTTCTATGGAGTGAAGGGGGCTTGTGCGTTCGAGAAGAAGGAGGAACCCCCCTTCCAGTCACACAATCACACGCAGTGCCCGCCGTACGCCTGTGAAACTGACGCGACTCCTGTCTCCAAGATGGTCCCCGTCGACCTGGAACGGCGCCGGTTCCTCCGAAACCAAGGTGAAGTGTCTGACGTCGTGATAGGAGACGACGTGCTTCCCGGAAGGGCCCATCGGAGGGGCGCCGTCACCCGAAGGCGCGTACGACCGCAGGATCTGACGGACCGTTCGAGCCGTGCCGAACGCCGTCATCCGGGTGATGCCGAAGACGTCCAGATCCGTGTCGAAGGAGGCGAGTGGTGAGGGGTAGACCGGCCGGTTGCCGAGGAAGGTCCAGGGCGAGGTGTTGCTGACTATCGACAGCACCAGGCCCGGAACCCGCTCGTGGCCCGGCATTTCCAGGGAGATCGGGCCGGAGCGGCGCTGCTCACGCTGGGTGAAGTAGTGCCGCAGGGCCTGGCCGACGTACAGGGCGTGGGTGGACTTGCGCCCGGCCCGGCGCTGCTCCTCGACCCGGCCGACCACGCCCGCGTCGAAGCCGAGGCCGGCGGTGAAGGTGAACCAGCGGTCCGGCAGACCGTCGGTCATCGCCTTGCCCAGCCCGACCGGCCGCTCCCGGCCGTGCTCCAGCGCGTCCAGCAGGGCGCCGGTCGCCTCGACCGGATCGTTGGGCAGGCCCAGCGCGCGGGCGAACACATTGGTCGAACCGCCCGGCACCACGGCCAGTCGCGGGACCTTCTCGCCCGGGCCGTGCGCCAGCAGCCCGTTCACCACCTCGTTGACGGTGCCGTCCCCGCCCAGCGCCACCACGAGGTCGACCGTGCCGTCCTCCGCCGCCCCGCGGGCCAGGTCGCGCGCGTGGCCCCGGTACTGGGTCTCGGCGACCTCCAGCTTCAGATCGCTGCGCAGGGCGTGGATCAGGACGTCCCTGGTCCGGCCACTGGTGGTGGTGGCCTTGTGGTTCACGACCAGGAGAGCGCGCATGGGGAAAGCCTACGGGTCGGTACGGACCGACCGGCGGCTACCCTGCTGGAGTGACCGCAGAAACCTCCGCACCCGCACCCACGGCCGGCGCCGGCCGCCCGGCCTCCCTGACCCTGGGCGCCGCCATCACGGCCCTGGAGGGCATCGCGCTGGCCGTCGTCGGCGTCCTGGACATGGTGGCCGCCCTGTCCGGCCAGTCCAAGCAGCTGGCCCTCAACGAGTTCGGCGGAGCGGTCATCGTGCTGCTCGGCGTGCTGCCGGTGCTGGCCGCCCTCGCACTGCTCAAGGAGCGCCGCTGGGGCCGCAGCCCGGCGGTGCTGACCAACTCGATCTGCCTGCCGGTCGCCTACTACATGTTCGAGAGCGGCGGCACGGCGATCGCGTTCGGCGTGCTGATCGGCGTGCTCGGCCTGGTGGGCATCGGTTGCCTGCTGAACCCGAAGTCGACGGCGGCCCTGTACGCCCCCTCCGAAAAGTAGGGCGTACAGGGCCGGGGCAGGGGATCGGACGGCCGCCGAGCCGGAGCTGAGCGGCCGTCAGTCCTACTCCTCCACCAGGAGCTTCTCCCGCAGCTGGGCCAGGGTCCGGGCGAGCAGCCGGGACACGTGCATCTGGGAGATCCCCACCTCGGCGGCGATCTGCGACTGGGTCATGTTCCGGAAGAACCGCAGCACCAGGATCTTCTGCTCCCGGGGCGGCAGTTGGGCCAGTAGCGGCTTGAGCGACTCGCGGTACTCGACGCCCTCCAGCGCCTCGTCGGTCGCGCCCAGGGTGTCCGCCACGGCCGGCGACTCGTCGTCGCTGTCCGGCACGTCCAGCGAGAGCGTGGAGTACGCGTTGGCGGACTCCAGGCCCTCCAGGACGTCCTCCTCCGAGATCCCCAGGTGCTCGGCCAGCTCGTGCACCGTGGGGGAGCGGCCGTGCCGCTGGGAGAGCTCGCTGGTCGCCGTGGTGAGCGACAGCCGCAGCTCCTGGAGACGGCGCGGGACCCGCACCGCCCAGCCCTTGTCGCGGAAGTGCCGCTTGATCTCCCCGACGATGGTCGGCGTCGCGTAGGTGGAGAACTCGACCCCGCGCTCGTGGTCGAAGCGGTCCACGGACTTGATCAGGCCGATGGTGGCGACCTGGGTCAGGTCGTCCAGCGGCTCGCCCCGGTTGCGGAAGCGCCGGGCCAGGTGCTCGACCAGCGGGATGTGCATCCGCACCAGCTGGTTGCGCAGCTCGACCCGCTCCGGGGAGCCCTCGGGCAGTGCGGACAGCCGGACGAACAGCGCGCGGGCGGCCTCCCGGTCCGGGGCGCCGGTGCGGTGCGAGCCCTGGGCGGGCACGGCGCTGTGCGGCTCGGCCTCGACCGCCGGGTCCGTCTCGCCCGCCGGGTCCGGCGGGGGCACGGAGGCAGGCGTCGGCTCGGACGTCGGCTCGGTGGGGTGGCTCATCCGCTGGGCGTCCTTCGGGTGCGCTTCGTCGTTGGCGGCGAGGCCGGGAACGCTCGCCTGGGTCGGTACGGCGGGTCCCGCCGTCGCGAGGCCGGTACGGTCCAGATCACTCACGGCCATTCCCCCGTTCCGTTCCGGGAGCACCGGGGCCGGTGGCCCCGGAATCGTCTCGTTGGTCGTACCGCGTGGGTGGCGGTACCGGGAGCCGTCCGTCGGAACCCCGGTCGGGGGAGCGGCGGACGGCCCTTGCGCGGGTGGTGCTCGGTGCTGCTCGGTCGTGCGGTTCGGTCCGGCGCCCGGCTAGTGGACGGGGGACCCGCCGCGCTTCTTGTTCAGGCTGATCGACACGGTCTTGTCCGCGCCGACCGAGGAGTCGACCTCGCCGGCCAGGGCGGAGAGCACCGTCCAGGCGAAGGTGTCCCGCTCGGGGGCCTTGCCGTCGGTGGTCGGGGCCGAGACGGTGACCTTCAACGAGTCGCCGACCAGCCGGAACTCGCAGGACAGTACGGACCCGGGCACCGCCTGCTGGAGCAGGATGGCGCAGGCCTCGTCGACCGCGATCCGCAGATCCTCGATCTCGTCGAGCGTGAAGTCCAGCCGGGCCGCCAACCCGGCCGTCGCTGTTCGCAGGACGGAGAGGTAGGCCCCCGCTGCGGGCAGCCGGACCTCCACGAAGTCCTGAACACCGAGATCGCCGTCGATCTGGGACACCCTTGCCTCCTGGGTGGCGCGCTGTGCTTTCTTGGTACCCCGCTTGTTACCGCTTGCTACCCCCGTTGGGGGCCCGGCGTCACGCATCCACCATCGCTCTGCCTTCCGCACCCCGGTTCGGGAGTTACTCATGGTAAGGCATTGCGACGCAGGGTGGCAGACCCTTTCGCCGGTCTCCGGACGGCCGTTCAGCGCCGCCCGGCTTCGGCCAGGGCCTCGCCGGTGAGCCGGTAGACCGTCCACTCGTCCATCGGCACCGCGCCGATCGCCTTGTAGAAGTCGATCGAGGGCTGGTTCCAGTCCAGGACCGACCACTCGACCCGGGAGTAGCCGCGCTCGACGGCGATCCGGGCGAGCTCCAGCAGCAGCGCCTTGCCGTGGCCGCCGCCGCGTGCCTGCGGACGGACGTACAGGTCCTCCAGGTAGATCCCGTGGGTGCCGCGCCAGGTCGAGAAGTTGCGGAACCACACCGCGAAGCCGACCGGCTCGCCGGTGGCGTCGTCCTCGGCGATCAGCCCGAACAGGGCCGGGTTCTCGCCGAACAGGGCGTCGTGCAGCTGCTCCTCGGTGGCCTTCGCCTCGTGCAGGGCCTGCTCGTAGTCCGCGAGTTCGCGGATCATGGCATGGATGACGGGGACGTCGGTGGCGACGGCGGTGCGGATCATGCCTGTGAGCCTACTGCTCGGGACCCGTCTCGTCCCAGGCCTGGACGGAGGTCTGGTCGACGATCCGGCCGTCCCGCAGCACGGCCATCGAGGACATCAGCACCCGGACGCCGTCGGGGTACCGGCAGGACTCCAGGAATGCGGCGTGGTCGCCCTGGACCACCACCTGTTCCAGCTTGTGGGTCATCTCGCGGCCGTAGACGTCGTCCAGCATGGCGCCGATCTCCTCCCGGCCGTGCATCACCAGGGGGTGGCTGGGCTGGGTCCTGCGATCGACCATGCGCAGTTCGGCGTCCTGCGCGTAGAGCGCGAGGAGGGTCTCGGCGTCGCAGCGCTCGATGCCCTCGCGCAGGGCGCGGGTGTCGAAGGCGCCGGGGGCCGCCATCGTGGTCATGATCTCGCTCCTCCGGTCGGGTTCCGTCGGCTCGTACCTTGAGCGTACGCCCGCGGCCACCGCCCCGGAGGAGCGGACCGGGGCCGTCAGCGGGCCGGCACGGTGCGCAGGTACTCGGCCAGCGCGCCGATCGCGGCCGGGTTGCGCGGGCTCTCCACCAGGTCGACGTAGTCCATGACGAAGATCCGGTCGTTCCTGACCGCGGAGACGTTGGCCAGCGGCGGGAAGGACTTCAGGAACTTCCGCTTCTCCTCGGCCCCGGGCGTCGCGTAGTCGTTGATCACGATCACCTCCGGGTCGCGCTGCACCACGCCCTCCCAGCCGGCCGTGACCCAGGTGTCGGCAAGGTCGCCCATGATGTTGCTCCCGCCGGCCTTGGCGATGATCTCGTTGGCGGCGGCGAACTTCCCGGCGGTGTACGGCTTGTCCTGCCCGCTGTCGTACAGGAAGACGGACGGGCGGCGCTCGGGCTGCGGGACGGCGGCGATCTGCGCCTTGAAGTCCGCGATCAGTTTGTCGGAGCGGTCCTTGACGTCGAAGATCTCGCCGAGGTTGGCCAGGTCGGTGTAGAGGGCCTCCAGCGGGTCCATCACGCCGCGCTCGGTGCCCTTGCCGCTGCGGCAGGACTCGCTGAGCACGTACGAGTCGACGCCGAGCGCCTTGAACGCCTGCGGGGTGACGCCGGAGCCCTCGTCGAAGCCGTAGTGCCAGCCGGCGAGGACCAGGTCGGCCCGGGCGTCCAGGGCGATCTCCTTGGTGAGCACCTTCTTGGAGAGCCAGGTGGTCTGCTGGTAGCCGTCCTTCCAGGCCACCTTGTCGATCCGGCCCTTGTCGTCGGGCATCACGTAGCCGGCCATCCGGTCGGCGAGGCCGAGGGAGAGCATCAGCTCGGTGATGTTGACGTCGTTGGTCACCACCCGGGCGGGCTTCTGCGCGAAGGTGAGCTTCTGCCCGCAGTTGTCCACCGTCACCGGGTAGTGGGCGGAGGCGGTGGCGGCCTCCTTCGGGGCGATCTCGGCGCCGCAGGCGGTGAGTCCGAGGACGAGCAGGGCGGCGGTGGCAACGGCCTTGGTGCGCAAGGTGGTTCCTCTGGGCAGACGGGACGGGTCAGGAGGAGGCGGGGGCGAGCCGGTCGAACAGCAGCTGGAGGGCGCCGGTCTCCGGGTGCCGCACCGGGGTGGCGCGGACGCCGAACACCTCGGCCAGCAGGGCGGGGCGGAGCACCTCGTGGGGCGGGCCGGAGGCGACGATCCGCCCGGCCCGCAGCACGTAGACCAGGTCGCAGTGGCCGGCCGCCAGGTTGAGGTCGTGCAGCGCGGTGAGCACCGTCGGGCCGGCCTCGCGGGCGAGCGCCAGCACCTCCAACTGGTGGGCGATGTCGAGGTGGTTGGTGGGTTCGTCCAGCACCAGCAGGCGCGGTTCCTGGACCAGCGCGCGGGCGAACAGCACCCGCTGCTTCTCGCCCCCGGACAGGCTCAGGAAGCCGCGCTCGGCGAGGTGCCCGGCCCGGACCTTGCGCAGTGCCCCGGCGCAGCGCTCCGCGTCCCCGTCGGCCGGGGAGCCGAAGCCGCGGCGGTGCGGCAGCCGGCCCATGGCGACCACCTCGGCGACGGTGAAGTCGAACTCGGCGGAGTGCTCCTGGGTCAGCGCGGCCACCCGGCGGGCCGTGTCGCGGGCGCTCAGGGCGTGCAGGTCGTCGCCGGCCAGCCGGACCACGCCGCCGGCCGGTTTCAGCACCCGGTAGACGCAGCGCAGCAGGGTCGACTTGCCGCTGCCGTTCGGGCCGACCAGCCCGACCACCTGCCCGGCGGCGGCCGCCAGGTTCACCTCGTGGACCAGCCGGGTGCCGGCCAGCTCCACCGAGACGGCGTCGACGGCGAGGTCCTGGGCCCGCGCCGGGGTGGGCGCGGCCGGGTCGGTCGGGTCGGCCGGGCCGGTCGCCGTGGTCACGTCGGTCACCGGGTTCCTCCGAGGGCCTGGCCGCGGCGGCGCATCATCAGCAGGAAGGCGGGCACGCCGAGCACCGCGGTGAACACCCCGACGGGCAGTTCGGCGGGTGCCAGCAGGGTGCGCGAGGCGATGTCCACCCAGACCAGCAGCAGTGCCCCGGCGAGCGGCGCGATCACCAGCACCCGGCGGTGCCCGGCGCCGACCAGCATCCGCGCCAGGTGCGGCATCAGCAGCCCGACGAAGCCGATCGCCCCGCTGACCGCGACCACGGTGCCGGTGACGGCGGCCGTCACCACGAACAGCTCGCGGCGCAGCCGGTCCGGGTCCACGCCGAGCGAGGCGGAGGTCTCGTCGCCCATGGCGAGCGCGTCCAGCCGCCCGGCGGCGCAGGCCAGGTACGCGAGCCCGGCCACCACCGTGACGGCGGCGATCGGCACCTTGCCCCAGGTGGCGCCGCCGAGGCTGCCGAGCAGCCACATCATGGCGCCCCGGGCGGCCTCGCCGCGGTCGGCGGCGAAGACCATCAGGGTGGTGGCGGCGGAGAAGCCGTAGGACAGGGCGGTGCCGGTGAGCACCAGGCGCAGCGGGGTGAGTCCGTACGCGGTGCGGGCGGCGAGGTAGACGAGCGTCATGGCGGCCAGCGCGGAGCCGAAGGCGGAGGCGGAGATCGCCCACACCCCGAGCGAGGCGAAGGCGCCGAAGAGCAGGACGGCGTTGGCGCCGACGGCCGCGCCGGAGGAGATGCCGAGCACGAAGGGGTCGGCCAGCGCGTTGCGCACCAGGGCCTGGACGGCGACCCCGCAGGCGGCGAGTCCGGCGCCGACGACGGCGGCCAGCACGGTGCGCGGCAGCCGGATCTCCCAGACGATCGCGTACGCGGCCGCCTCGCCCGCGTCCAGCCGTCCGCCCGTCAGCCCGGCGCCCAGCAGCCGCAGCACCCGGGGCAGGCCGAGTCCGGAGGAGCCGAGGGCGACCCCGCAGAGCAGCGACAGCAGCAGGGCGGCGACGAGGCCGGCGGCGAGCGGGACGACGGGTATTCGACGGGTGGGCGGGCCGACTGCACGGTCCACGACTGCACGGTCCACGGGTGCGCCTTGCCTCGGGCCGCGGGTGCGCCGGGGCGGGCGCCGGCCGAAGGCGTGCCGCGGCGCCGTTCCCCTCGCAGTCCGCGGCGAGTTGTCGGGAGTTCAGCGGCCGGGGGCGATCGGGCTGGCGCGGGCCGTACGGGCTGGTACGGGCCGTGCTCACCGTTGCGGGTCAGCGCCGGATTCACACCGGACTTCCCCCTCGGACGCCCTGGCAGCATAACAGCCACTCAGGGCAGGCAACCCTTACCGGCCCTGGGTGGGGCCGGGAACGCGCGACCGCCCCCGTCCGGCGGTGCGGACGGGGGCGGTCGGGTGGCGACGCGTCAGGCTCAGGCCTGCTTGGTCTCCCAGAAGATCTTGTCGACCTCGGCGATCAGGTCCAGCAGGGCCTGGCCGGTGGCCGGGTCGGTGGACGCCTTGGCGGCCGAGGCGGCCTTCAGGGTGTCGTTGATCAGCTGGTGCAGCTGCGGGTACTTCTCGAAGTGCGGGGCCTTGAAGTAGTCGCTCCACAGCACCGAGATGTGGTGCTTGACGGCCTCGGCGCGCTGCTCCTTGATGATGATGGCGCGGGCGCGGAAGTGCGGGTCCTCGTTGGCCTGGTACTTCTCCTGGGTGGCCTTGACCGACTCGGCCTCCAGCTTGGCCTGAGCCGGGTCGTACACGCCGCAGGGCAGGTCGCAGTGGGCGTGGGCGGTGGCGCGAGGTGCAAACAGACGAGAGAACATGGGAGTCCTTCCTTAGATCGTCTTCCCGCGCCCGAGATTACCCTTCCGGCCTCGCCGTTTCGCGATCGGGCGGCGGGCCTAGGGCAAAAGACGGACCAGGAACCGGGGTAATCCGGACATCGGACCGGTGACGGTCCGTACGGCAGACTGGGGGCGGGCGGAGCAGGAGGAGGAGTCGTGGCGCGGAGCACGCGACCGCAGGGCGCCGGGGCCGGGGGGCCGGACCGGGGCGGCGCGCTGCCGTTCGGACTGGTCGACGTGGCGGGGCCGTCGATGGTCCCGACCCTGCGCGAGGGCGACCAGCTGCTGGTCCGCTACGGCGCGCCGATCCGGCCGGGCGCGGTGGTGGTCTTCCGGCACCCCTTCCAGCAGGACCTGCTGGTGGTGAAGCGGGTCGCCGAGCGCCGGGCCACGGGCTGGTGGCTGCTCTCCGACAACCGCCCGGTGGACAGCGACAGCCGCAGCTACGGCGCCGTGCCGGACGAGCTGGTGCTCGGCCGGGTGCTGCTGCGGCTGCGCCCGAGCCCGGTCTGGCTGGCGCCGGGGCGCCGGCTGGAGCGGCTGCTGCTCACCCCGCGGCTGGCCCGGGTGCCGGGCCTCGCCCGCCGGCTCGGTGCCTGGGTGGAGGACGTTTAGGGCGCGTCGCCCCGGGCCGCCGCCTCCGCCTCCTGGCGCTTGCGGGCGCGGTAGGCGGCCACGTTGGCGCGGGTCGCGCAGCGGTCCGAGCAGTAGCGGCGGGAGCGGTTGGTCGAGGTGTCCAGGTAGGCGTTGCGGCAGGGCGCGGCCTGGCAGATGCCGAGCCGGTCGGCGCCCAGCTCGGTCAGGTGGACGGCCAGGCCCATGCAGGCGACCGCGGTGAAGTGCGCGGTGGCGGTGGGGGAGTTGTCGGCCAGGTGCAGGTGCCAGCGCGGCCGTCCGGCGTCGTCCAGGTAGTCGTGCCCGGAGACCAGCGGGCTGACCGGGTACTCCATCAGCAGGCTGTTCAGCAGGTCGACGCCGCGGATCTCGTCCCCCTCCGCGGCGGCCTCGAAGACCCCGCGCAGCCGGGTCCGCACCGCCCGCAGCCGGGGCAGGTCGGACTCGTCGGCGAGCGCGGCGGCCCGCGCGGAGTCGGAGAACAGGCCGCGCACGGCCTCCACGGAGGTCAGCGTGTCGGTGCCGCGCTCGGGCTCCTCGGTGTTCACCAGCCGAACGGCGAGATCGGCGTAGGCGGCGAGCTCCACAGGGGTCCTTCCAGGTTCGGTAACGGGCTGACTGCCTCCAGCCTATTACCTGGGCGGAGCTCCGACCTCTTTTCCCTGGCGGGAGGGCGTCGGGGGGGCGCCGGGGGGGGGGCGCGGGGGCGCCCGCGCACCGCGCGCGGAACACG
>NZ_JBHVRT010000054.1:52630-67815 GCF_042885555.1 Kitasatospora sp. NPDC058048
GCGGCGACCACCCCGGGGGACACTCCGGTTGCGGACCGGGGGGTGCTCCACCACGCGTTTTCCGGGGGCGGCGCCCGCACCTTTATCCCGGGGGGGGGGGGCGCGGGCCCCCGGCCGGTGGGGCCGGCGGGCCCCCGACGGTACGGGCTCAGAGCACCTTGGACAGGAAGGCCCTGGTGCGCTCGTGCTGGGGGTTGGTGAGCACCTCGCGGGGGTTGCCGGACTCGACCACCACACCGCCGTCCATGAACACCAGCGCGTCGCCGACCTCGCGGGCGAAACCCATCTCGTGGGTGACGACCACCATGGTCATGCCCTCCTCGGCGAGGCCGCGCATGACGTCCAGGACGTCGCCGACCAGCTCCGGGTCGAGCGCGGAGGTCGGCTCGTCGAAGAGCATCAGCTTGGGCTTCATGGCCAGCGCGCGGGCGATCGCCACGCGCTGCTGCTGGCCGCCGGAGAGCTGCGAGGGGTAGTTCTTCGCCTTGTCGGCGAGGCCGACCCGCTCCAGCAGGGCCATGCCGCGCTCGCGGGCGTCGGCCCTGCTCTCGCCCTTGACCTGGACCGGCGCCTCCATGACGTTCTCGACGGCGGTCATGTGCGGGAACAGGTTGAAGCGCTGGAAGACCATGCCGATGTCGCGCCGCTTGAGGGCGACCTCGCGGTCCTTGAGCTCGTACAGCCGGTCGCCCCTCTGCTGGTAGCCGACCAGCTCGCCGTCCACCCAGAGGCGGCCGCCGTTGATCTTCTCCAGGTGGTTGATGCACCGCAGGAAGGTCGACTTGCCGGAGCCGGAGGGGCCGATCAGGCAGAACACCTCGCCCTTCGCCACCTCCAGGTCGATGCCCTTGAGCACCTCGACCGGGCCGTAGGACTTGTGCACGTTCTCGGCGCGGACCATGGGCTCGGCCGTGGCCGCTGCGTCGGCGGGGGTCTTGGTCAGATCGGTCATACGTGACCACCTCCCTCGATCCCCGGGACGACGTCGGCGGTCGTCCTCGGGGCGGGCTTCCCGGCGAACAGGCCCCGCAGTCGCTGCAGCGGGGTGGGCGGGAGGGTGCGGTTGGAGCCTCGGGCGTAGTGGCGCTCGATGTAGTACTGGCCGATGGTCAGCACCGAGGTGAAGAACAGGTACCAGAGGCTGACCACGATCAGCAGCGGGATGTTCTGGTAGTTCCGGGAGTAGATGACCTGGCCGGCCCGGAAGATCTCCTCCAGGGAGATCACGGAGACCAGCGAGGTGGTCTTGAGCATCGAGATGGTCTCGTTGCCGGTCGGCGGGATGATCACCCGCATGGCCTGCGGCAGGACGATCCGGCGCATGGTCTGGAACCGGCTCATGCCGAGCGCGTGCGCGGCCTCGCCCTGGCCCTCGTCCACCGACTGGATGCCGCCGCGGACGATCTCCGCCATGTAGGCGGCCTCGTTGAGGCCGAGGCCCAGCAGTGCGGCGACGAAGGTCGGGATCAGCACGTTGGTCTGCTCGGACCAGAACTCGGGCCCCCACGGGACGCCGATCGACAGCTTGGCCCAGATCAGGCCGAGGAAGTTCCAGAACACCAGCTGCACCAGCACCGGGGTGCCGCGGAAGATCCAGATGTAGACCCACGCGACGCCGGCCAGCAGCGGGTTCGGGGACAAGCGCATCACCGCGAGGATGATGCCGCCGACCACACCCATGAGCATGGCGAGCACGGTCAGTTCCAGCGTCACCAGCAGGCCGTGCATGATGCTGTCGTGGAACAGGTACTGACCGACGATGTCCCACTTGAAAGCGGGGTTGGTGAGGAGGGCGCTCAGCAGCATCGCCGCGAGCAGGGCGATGACGACGGCGCCCGCCCAGCGTCCGGGGTGGCGGACGGGGACGGCCTTGATGATGTCAGGCCGCCCCTTCTCCGCCGTCCCCTTGTCCAAAGAGTTCACGGTGTGGCCTCGGGGGAGAAGATGGAGCGTACGAGGGTCAGCTGACGGCACCGTTGACGGCCGACGTGGAGATGGCGCCGGCCTCGACGCCCCACTTGGTGAGGATCTGCTTGTAGGTGCCGTCGTCGATCAGCGACTGGACGGCGCCCTGAACGGCCGGGGTCAGCTTGGAGCCCTTGGCCAGGGCGACACCGTAGGGGGCCGTGCCGTAGGTCTCGCCGACCTTCTCCAGCTGGCCGCCGGACTGCTTGATCGCGTAGTCGATCACCTGGGAGTCGGCCATCATCGCCTGGTCGCGCCCGGACACCACGGCGTTGGTGACGTCCGTCTGGAGGTCGAACTTGTCGCCCCCGTTCGGGATGCCCGGCTTGCCGGCCTTGGCGCAGTCCGGGTCGCGGGTGTCCTTGATCTCGTCGGCCTGGGTGGTGCCGGTCTGGACGGCGATCTTCTTGCCGCAGAGGTCCTTCGGGTCGACCTTCTCCGGGTTGCCCTTCTTCACCGCGACGGCGCTGCCGGAGTTGAAGTAGGTGACCATGTCGACGATCTGCTCGCGCTCCTTGTTGTCCGTGAAGGACGACATGCCGAGCTGGAACTTGTTCGACTGGATGCCGGGGATGATCGCGGTGAAGCCGGAGTCCTGGACCTCGGCCTTCAGCCCGAGCTTGGCGGCGATGGCGTTGGCCAGGTCGACGTCCATGCCGATGATCTTGCCGCTGTCGTCCTTGAACTCGTCCGGGGCGTACGAGGCGTCCGCGCCCACGACGATCTTGCCGGCGGACTTGACGTCCTCCGGGACGAGCGAGGCCAGCTTGGGGTCGGCCTTGACCTCGTTGACGGTGGCGGAGGCGTTGGGGGCGCCGCTGCCGTCGCTCTTGCTGCTGCTGCAACCGGTCAGCACGAGGGAGACCGACGCGGCGACCACACCGGCTGCGAGGAGCCGGCTGCGCTGGGTACGGGTGGTCATGAGGGGGATCTCCATCCTGGGGGAGAGAGGTCGGGCGGAGCGCGCCGCGGGAGCGGCGCACCGGACCGGCGAGCCGCGCGGCTCGGTACGGGTGCGTGTCGCCGTACGTCGTCGTACGTGCAGGCCGGGTCGTGCAGTTGCCCGGGCGCGGGGGGAGCCGCCCGGGGTCGTACGCGGTACTGCTTCCGCCACCCTCCGCCGAGGTGGACGTTGACCGGACGGCCTCGACCAGTGGCCGGCTCGATCCGAGATGGGGGGAATCCTGCCATCTGATGACAGTCAGGTGGCCCTCATCCAGATCAAAATCGGATAACGAGGGGTCGCACTGTCCGCTATTCGGACTTATTCCGTGCCCCTGTCACCCTGCGCATACGTATGCAGACCGGTCCGTGCCGCACCCGGCGCCCGACCCCCGCCGGATCAGATGCCCCCGTTGACCACCGCGTTCTGCGCCGCGCCGGCGCTCACGTTCCACTTGGCCAGGATCTTGTCGTACTCGCCGCTGCGGATCAGCTGGTCGATCGCCTTGGCCAGCACGTCGCGCAGCTGCCCGTCGTCCTTGCGCACCGCGATCCCGTACGGGTTGGAGGTGGACTGCCCGCCGGTCACCTCGAAGCGGCCGCCGCCGTCGGTGGTCTTCGCCGCGTAGGCGGCCACCGGGAAGTCGTTCAGGCCGGCCGCGGCGGCGCCGGAGGCGACCTCGGCCAGCGCCTTGGCGTCGGTGTCCAGCTTGTGGGGGGTCAGCGGGCGGCCGGCCCGGGCGCAGACGGCCACCTGGCGGGTGACGATCTCGTCCTGGGTGGTGCCCTGCTGGAGCGAGACGGTCCTGCCGCACAGGTCGTCCAGGCCCTTGATCCCCTTGGGGTTGCCCTTCGGGACGACGATCGAGGTGCCGGCGATGAAGTAGTCCACGAAGTCCACGCCGGGGCCGGTCTGCTTGCCGTTCTCGTCCAGGGCGTCGCGGCGCTGGCGGGTGTCGCTGAGCGCCGACATCGCCACGTCGTACTGCTTGGCCTGGAGGTTCGGCACCAGCTTGTCGAAGGGGGTGTCGACGAACTCGACCCGCACGTCGAGGATCCGGCCCAGGGCGGCGGCGAGCTCCGGGTCGAGGCCGGCCGGCTTGCCGTCCGGGCCGCGGTACTCCACCGGGGCGTAGTTGACGTCCATGCCGACCCGCAGCGCCCCGGCCGTCCGCTGGGCGTTCGGCAGCTTGCCGCGGAGGTCCTTGACCGGGTCGTCCGAGGCGGCCTGCCCGCCGCCGCAGCCGGTCAGCAGCAGGGCACCGGCGGTGGCCAGGGCGGCGGCCGCCGGTATCGGACGACGGGCATGGCGGACGTGAAGCATGAGGGAGGCTCCTGTGGGAGGGACGAGCGGCCGCCACGGTGTCGCGCGGGTGTACGCGAAATGGCGGACAAGCGATCCTGCCATCCCGGCCTGCCGGGCCCGGCGGCGGGTGTGTCAGAATTCGTTACCGGGTGACCCCCGAACGCTCGAACCAGACCGACGAGCCCCGACAGGCTCGGGGTGCCCGGGAACGGAAGTCCTCACGCGGCTCCGTATCCGGGGCGCCGACTCCCCTTCGGATCTGCGTTCACTCCTGCGGGTGCGCGTGCGCTCATGCCGTTGCCGCCGCCGGTGCCCGGCGCTTCCGACGCCGGGCCCTGTGACGCGACGGCACGGCGATGAACCGCACGTGACGAGGACGAAAAGGCATAGGTGCGATGCCTTTCTCCGACCTACGCTCGGCCCGGAAAGCACAACGCGGACAACACAAGACCCCATAAAACCCTCATCCGAGGGCGCCGCCCGACGGCAGCGCCCCGACCCTGACCCCGGGTCCGCTTCGGCGTACCCGGTTTCCGGTTTCCGGCCGGGTCGTCCTGCCCGTCGGCCGCGCGTCCTCGCCAGATCAATGACGAAGAGGTCATCGTGGCAGCGGAGATCATCAGCAGCACCCAGGACACCGACGATCCGGTCGACGCGGTTTTCGCGCTCCACCGCGGCGGCAAGATGGAGATCCGGGCGACCGTCCCGGTGCGCGACGCGGACGACCTGTCCCTCGCCTACACCCCCGGTGTCGCCCGGGTCTGCACGGCCATCGCCGAGCAGCCGGAGCTGGTCAACGACTACACCTGGAAGGCCAACACCGTCGCGGTGGTCACCGACGGCACCGCGGTGCTGGGCCTCGGCGACATCGGCCCGCAGGCCTCGCTGCCCGTGATGGAGGGCAAGGCGATCCTGTTCAAGCAGTTCGGCGGCGTGGACGCGGTGCCGATCGCGCTCGCCTGCACCGGAGTCGACGAGATCGTCGAGACCGTGGTCCGGCTGGCGCCCTCGTTCGGCGGCGTCAACCTGGAGGACATCTCCGCGCCCCGCTGCTTCGAGATCGAGCGCCGGCTCCAGGAGGCCCTGGACATCCCGGTCTTCCACGACGACCAGCACGGCACCGCGATCGTCACCACCGCCGCCCTGTGGAACGCCGCCAAGGTGACCGGCCGTGAGATCGGCTCGCTGCGGGCCGTCATCTCCGGTGCCGGCGCGGCCGGCATCGCCATCGCCAAGATGCTGGTCGCGGCCGGCATCGGCGACGTGGCGGTCTGCGACCGCAAGGGCGTCGTCCACGAGGGCCGCGGCGACCTCACCGACGTCAAGGCCGAGATCGCCGGGCGGACCAACCGCACCGGCCTCAAGGGCTCGCTGGCCGACGCGCTGGCCGGCGCCGACGTGTTCATCGGCGTCTCCGGCGGGACCGTGCCGGAGGAGGTCGTCGCGACCATGGCCGAGGGCGCGTTCGTCTTCGCGATGGCCAACCCCACCCCGGAGATCCACCCCGAGGTCGCGCACAAGTACGCCGCCGTGGTCGCCACCGGCCGCAGCGACTTCCCGAACCAGATCAACAACGTGCTGGCCTTCCCGGGCATCTTCGCGGGCGCTCTCCAGGTCCGCGCCTCCCGGATCACCGAGGGCATGAAGCTCGCCGCCGCCAAGGCGCTGGCCGGCGTCGTGGCCGACGAGCTGACGCCGCAGAAGGTCATCCCCTCGCCGTTCGACGAGCGCGTCGCGCCGGCGGTCACCAAGGCCGTCGCCGAGGCCGCCCGGGCGGAGGGCGTGGCGCGGATCTGACGATCCGACCGGACATCCGCCGAACGGCCCGGGGCCGGGACACGCGTCACACCTCCGCGTGGTTCCCGGCCCCGGCCGTCGCGGCTATCGTCCGGGGCATGTTCGCTGCCTACGCCGCACGTATCGACGCCGCCGACCCGCTGAGCGGGCTGGAACTGGGCGACCTCCCCGAGCCGCAGGCCCGTCCCGGGTGGAGCGTGGTCACGGTCCGGGCCGCCAGCCTCAACCACCACGACCTGTGGTCGCTGCGCGGGGTCGGCCTGCCCGCCGAGAAGCTGCCGATGATCCTCGGCTGCGACGCCGCCGGCGTCGACGAGCACGGCAACGAGGTGGTCCTGCACTCGGTGATCGGCCAGAGCGGCCACGGGGTCGGCCCGGACGAGCCGCGCTCCATCCTGACCGAGCGCTACCAGGGCACCTTCGCCCAGCGGGTCGCGGTGCCCACCTGGAACCTGCTGCCCAAGCCCGCCGGGCTGAGCTTCGAAGAGGCCGCCTGCCTGCCCACCGCCTGGCTGACGGCCTACCGGATGCTGTTCACCAACGCCGGGGTCAAGCCCGGGGACACCGTCCTGGTGCAGGGCGCGGGCGGCGGAGTGGCGACCGCGCTGATCGTCCTCGGCAAGGCGGCCGGCCTGCGGGTCTGGGTCACCGGACGGGACGAGGCCAAGCGCGCCCGGGCGGTGGAGCTCGGTGCCGACGCGGCCTTCGAGAGCGGCGCCCGGCTGCCCGAGCGGGTGGACGCGGTGCTGGAGACGGTCGGCGCCGCGACCTGGTCGCACTCGGTGAAGTCGCTGCGCCCGGGCGGCACCGTGGTCATCTCGGGCGCCACCTCCGGCCCCAACCCGAGCTCCACCGAGCTGAACCGGATCTTCTTCCTGGAGCTCAAGGTGGTCGGCTCGACCATGGGCACCAAGGAGGAGCTGGCCGGGCTGCTCGCGTTCTGCGCCAACACCGGCGTCCGGCCGGTGATCGACTCGGTGCTGCCGCTGGCCGAGGCCCGGGACGGCTTCGCCCGGCTGGCCGGGGGCGACGTCTTCGGGAAGATCGTCCTCACCCCCTGACGCCGCGGCGGCCCGGCGCCCCCGAACGGGGGCACCGGGCCGTCACCCTCCGGACCGCCGGCTCAGCCGAGCAGCCGCTTCAGCCGCTCGCCCGCGGCGCCCAGCACCGTACGGGCCTCGGCCAGCTTGTCCGCGCTCACCCCGCCGTCCCGGGCCGCGTCGCGGACCTGGTCGCGGAAGCGGTCGAGCAGCCGCTCCAGCTCGCGGGCCGGGTCCCCGGCCGGGTCGGTGCGGGCCCACGGCGGCAGGTCGGCCGCGGCGTCCGCGGCGGGCCCGTCCTTGTCCAGGTCGATCCGGGACACGGTGATCCGCTCGGCGGACCCGGCGGGCTCCTCCTGCGCACCGTGGCCCCAGCGGGCCGCGTCGGCCAGCCCGGCCAGGCCCTTGGTCAGCTCCGAGAGGCCCTCGGCCAGCCCGGTCGGCCAGTCGCCCTTCGCGGCGTGCTCGCGCACCTGCTGCTCGACCCGCCGCTTGATCCGCAGCGCCTCCTGCTGCGCGGCGGTGCGGGAGGCCTTGGCCTGCTCGCGCAGCCGGCGGGCCTCCGCCTCGGCGGCCTTCGCCTTGGCCTTGGCGGCCTTCTCCTGCTCCCGGGCGCGCTTGGCCTGTTCCTTGGCCTGCTGCTTGAACTGGGCGAACTCCTCCTTGGCGCGCTGCCAGGACTCGTTGTCCCCCCAGGGCCCGGCCCACGGGTCCCCGCCCTCGGTGCGCTCCGGCCGGGGCGCCTGCTTCGCGGCGTTCCACAGCTCCTCGCGCAGGTCCTTGGCGCTGTCCCGGACGTCCTCGCGGATCGCCCCGGCGAGCTGGGCCACGGAGTCGTGGATCTCCACCTCCAGCTCCTCCAACTCGACCTGACGGGCTTCGAGTTCAGCGCGTCCGGCGTCGGTCAGCCGGTACACCTTGCGGCCGCCCTCGGTGCTGTGGGCGACCAGGCCCTCCTGCTCCAGCTTGGCCAGCCGCGGGTAGACCGTCCCGGCCGAAGGGGCGTACAGGCCCTGGAACCGCTCCTCCAGCAGCCGGATGACCTCGTATCCGTGCCGCGGGGCCTCGTCCAGCAGCTTCAGCAGGTAGAGGCGGAGCCGGCCGTGGCCGAACACCGGGGTCATCTCAGGCCTCCTTGGTGAGGTTCGGGGTGCCGGGGCCGGCCGGGAGCTCCTTGACCACCACCGGGCCCTCCTCCTCCGAGTCGGGGCGGCGCAGCACGGTGACCGCGCCGGAGACGGTGGTGACGTGGAGGTTGCCGCGGCCCTCGCCGAGCCGGCCGGAGATCTTCTTGGCGCCCCAGGTGCTGCTCATCTGGAGTTCCTCGAAGGTGCTGGAGACGTCGCCGCTGGTGGAGCCGGCCTCGACGGTGGCGTCGGCCAGCGAGGGGATCCGGACCACGACCGCGCCGCTGACGGTGTTGACCTTGACGTCGGTCTCACCCGCCACGTCGAGGTCCAGGGTGACGGCCCCGGTGACGGTGTTGGCCTGGATCCGGTCGGCGGTGCCGGCGATCACGGTGAGCTGCCCGGAGACGGTGTTGACCTTGAGCCGGCCGCCGACCGCCTGGGCGTCCACGTCGCCGGTGACGGTGCTGGCCTCGATCCGGCCGGTCACCCCGGCGAGGGTGGTGTCGCCGTTGGCGCTCTGCACCGAGACGTGCCCGCTGACGCCGCTGACGGTGGCGTGCGCCGACACGGTGCCGACCTTGACCTCGACGTCGGCCGGGACGGTCACGGTCACGCCGGCGATCCGCTTGCGCTTGAAGGAGCCGAAGAAGTTCTTCACCGAGCCGACCGACTTCAGCCAGTCGCCGAACTCGCCCCAGCTGTTGATGTCCTTGTAGGTGACCGTCAGGACGCCGTCCACCAGGGTCACGTGCAGGGGGTCGCCGACCAGCTCGGTGACCTCCAGGCGGGCCGGGCCCTCGGCCGCGACCACGTTCACCGTGCCCTCGATGGTCCGCACGTGCAGCGTGCGCACCGACTCGTCGAAGGTGATCCTCTCGGTGTCCTCGACCGTCCACTGGCTCATCTCTGCCGCCTCCCGTCGCGGATCGCGATGTATCGCGTTCTCTTTTAAAGACGATATATCGCGTGCTGGCAGAGTCAAGTGTGCCGGACCCCGATCCCGACCCCGATCCGTCCCCGAGACCTCCCCTACGGGGACGGCGGGGCTCCGTACCCGAACACGCGCGAGGCCCGGGAGGCGGTTGCCTCCCGGGCCTCGCGGCGGCCGTCACCGGGTCACTCGTCGTCCTCGTCGTCGAGCCGCGCCAGCCAGGTGGCCAGCCGCTCGACCGGGACCTCGAAGTCCGGGTTGAGGTCGACGAACGCGCGCAGCTGCTCGGCCAGCCACCCCAGGGTGACCTCCTCCTCGCCGCGCCGGTTCTCCAGTTCCTCGATGCCTCGGTCGGTGAAGTACACGGTTCGCTCCGGTCCGATGGGGATTGACCTGGTCAGGATAGTCCGGGGCCGATCAGCCGTTGTAGCGGTAGTAGCTCAGCGCGATGCGGACCGCGTCGGTGCCCGTCTCGTGGCTGATCATCTTGACGATCGCGACGCTGCGGTCCTTGCGGTTGCGCACGCAGAACACCCGCCCCGGCGGGACGTCCGCCCAGGTGAGCTTGGCGGTGGGGTTCTGGTCGATGGCCGAGGAGCACTGCTCGGGGGTGAGCGAGCCGTCCCGGCTGATGAACCGGTCGAAGTCGGTGTCCACCCTGGGGCCGGAGCTGTCCGGGTCCATGAAGGTGGCCGAGCCTCCGGACGGGCCCACCTTGCCGGCCGCGAGTTCGAAGCCGTAGTCGTGGCCGGGCGAGCCGAGCTCCCGGTCGGTGTAGACCGCGACGTAGGCGCCGCCGGGCAGCGGGGTCCCGGAGGCCGTGGGGGCGGACGGCTGCGTGGGCGTGGGCGTGGGGGTGGTCGGGGCCGCGCTCGGCTTCTGGCTCTGGGGGGCCGCCGGGGTGGTCGCGGGCGGCAGCGGGTCGGAGGTCCTGGTGACGGTGACCTCGGGCGCCGGCCCGGCCGCCGACCCCTTGCCGTCGTCCAGCTTCTTCATCAGCACCACACCGCCCGCGGTGCCGCCGACCGCCATCACCAGGGCGACGGTGAGCAGCACCTTCCAGGACACCCCGCCCTTGCGCGCGGGAGCGGGAGCGGGAGCGGGCTCCGGGGCGGGCGCGGGCGCCGGGGCGGCGGTCACCGCCGGGCCGGGCGGCGGGGTGTCGTGGGACGGCGGCTCCGGCCGGTGGAACCCGACGGTCGGCGGGGTGGGCAGCACCGGTGCGGTCGGCGACTCGGTGGGCGGCTGCGGGGCGCCGTACGAGCCGACCGGCGGCGGCGCGAAGCCGGACGGGGGCGTCGCCGGCTGCTGCGGCGGGTGGGCCGCGGTGGCCGGGTGGGCCGGCGCGCCGGCGGGCGGCGGGGGGACGGCCGGCATCGCGGGCAGCGGGGCCGGCGGGGTGGCGGGTGCGGCCGGCAGCGGGGTCGGCGGGGTCCTGGGGAGGTCCGAGCGGCGGGTGATCTCGGTGCTGACCTCGCGCGGCAGCCAGTCGTCGCCGAACCGCAGCTGGCCGCCGACCTCCGGGTGGTTGCGGGCGGCCTGGATGATCTCGGCCGGCTTGGGGCGGTCCTCCGGGGACTTCGCCAGGCAGCGCTGGATCAGTTCGCGCAGGTCCGCCGGGACGGCGGTGAGGTCCGCCTCCTCGTGCACCACCCGGTAGAGCACCGCGGTGTCCGGGCCGTCGCCGAACGGCGCGGTGCCGCCGGCCACGTACGCGGCCAGGGCGCCGAGCGCGAAGACGTCGGTGGCCGGGGTGACCGGGCGGCCCTGGGCCTGCTCGGGGGACATGAAGGCGGGGGAGCCGATCCGGTAGCCGGTGCCGGTCAGCGCGGTGGCGTCGGCGGCCCGGGCGATGCCGAAGTCGATCACCCGCGGGCCGTCCCCGGCGACCAGCACATTGGCGGGCTTGAGGTCGCGGTGGACCACCTCGACGCTGTGGATCGCCTGGAGGGCCTCGGCGATGCCGCCCATCAGCAGCAGCACGGTGCGCACCGGCAGGGCGCCGTTCTCGCGCACCACCTGCTGCAGGGACGGGCCCGGGACGTACGCGGTGACCAGCCAGGGGGCGTCGCCGTCCAGGCCGCCGGAGTCGATCACCTGCGCGGTGTAGAGCCCGTGGATGCGCTGGGCGCTGCTGACCTCCTGGGCGAAGCGGCGGCGGAACTCGCCGTCCTCGGCGAACTCCGGGCGCACCACCTTGAGTGCCACCGGGCGCCCGCCCGGGGTGTAGGAGAGGTAGACCCGGCCCATGCCGCCGGCGCCCAGCCGGGCGAACAGCCGGTAGCCGCCGACCTCCCGGGGGTCGTCCGGGAGGAGCGGCTGGAAGACCGGAGGAAGTTTTCCGGCGTCCCGAGGCGTGTCGGCGGTCATGCGGTGATCCCCCTGGGAGAGCGGTGAGGCGGTACGGCCGCGGCGGCCGGGCGCGTGGACGGGCGCCTGGTCGCCGGACGGCGAGCCATAACCTATCGATCCGTCAGGAGTCCGCGCACGGCGGTTCCGGATTGGTTGCAGAGCTGGAACCGAACGGGCGGCGGGCACCGACGCCCGTGGCCCCGCCCTCCCGATGGGGAGGACGGGGCCACGGGCGTTCGGACCGCGGGGCTTCGGCGCGTCAGAGCGCGAAGACCTCCTCGACCAGTGCCTGCTGCTCGGCGGCGTGCCGCTTGGCCGAGCCGACCGCCGGGGACGAGGCCGCCGTGCGGGCGACCCGGCGCAGCCGGGCGTCGCCGCCGGTGCGGCCGATGACGACCTGGAGGTGGTCCACCAGGTTCATCGCGATGAACGGCCAGGCGCCCTGGTTGGCCGGCTCCTCCTGCGCCCAGACGAACTGGACGTTGTCGCCGTAGCGGGCCAGCTCCTCCTGGAGCTCGGCCACCGGCAGCGGGTAGAGCCGCTCGACCCGGACGATCGCGGTGTCGGTGACGCCGCGCTCGGTGCGGGCGGCCGCCAGGTCGTAGTAGAACTTGCCGGCGGTGATGACCACCTTGCGGACCTGCGCCGGGTCGACGGTGGAGTCGCCGATGACCGGGCGGAACGAGCCGGACAGGAACTCCTCGGTCGCACTCGCCGCGGCCTTCAGACGCAGCATCGACTTCGGGGTGAAGACGACCAGCGGCTTGTGGTGCGGGTTGTGCGCCTGCCAGCGCAGCAGGTGGAAGTAGTTCGACGGCAGGGTCGGCATGGCGACCGTCATGTTGTTCTGCGCGCACAGCTGGAGGAAGCGCTCCGGGCGGGCGGACGAGTGGTCCGGGCCCTGGCCCTCGTAGCCGTGCGGCAGCAGCAGGGTGACGCCGGAGTGCTGGCCCCACTTCTGCTCGGCGGAGGCGATGTACTCGTCCACCACGGTCTGCGCGCCGTTGACGAAGTCGCCGAACTGCGCCTCCCACATGACCAGCGCGTTCGGGCGGGTCAGCGAGTAGCCGTACTCGAAGCCCATGGCCGCGTACTCCGACAGCAGGCTGTCGTAGACGGTGTAGCGGGCCTGGTCCTCGGTGAGGTACTGCAGCGGGGTGTAGTCCTCGCCGGTCTTGCGGTCGATCAGGACGGCGTGCCGCTGGCCGAAGGTGCCGCGGCGGCTGTCCTGGCCGGCCAGGCGGACCGGGTGGCCCTCCATCAGCAGCGAGCCGATGGCGAGGGTCTCGCCCATCGCCCAGTCGATGGTGTTGTCCTCGACCGAGCCGGCGCGGCGCTGCAGCTGCGGCAGCAGGCGCGGGTGGACGGTCAGCCAGTCCGGGTGGTTGACCTGGGAGGCGGCGATCCGCTTGACCATCTCCTGGGAGATGCCGGTCCGGATGGAGACCGGGAAGTCGGCGACCGGCTTGCCCGTGGTGGTGTCGGCCGGGGCCTGGGCCGCGTCGCGGACCTCGGCGAAGACCTTCTCCAGCTGGCCCTGGAAGTCCTGGAGCGCCTGCTCCGCCTCTTCCATGGTGATGTCGCCGCGACCGATCAGGCCCTCGGTGTACAGCTTGCGCACCGAGCGCTTCTTGTCGATCAGGTCGTACATCAGCGGCTGGGTGAACGACGGGTTGTCGGCCTCGTTGTGACCGCGGCGGCGGTAGCAGATGAGGTCGATCACCACGTCCTTGTGGAACTCCTGGCGGAACTCGAAGGCGAGCCGCGCGACGCGGACCACGGCCTCCGGGTCGTCGCCGTTCACGTGGAAGATCGGGGCCTCGATCATGCGCGCCACGTCGGTGCAGTACATCGAGGAGCGCGAGGACGCCGGGGCGGCGGTGAAGCCGACCTGGTTGTTCACCACGACGTGCACGGTGCCGCCGGTGCGGTAGCCGCGCAGCTGCGACATGTTCAGGGTCTCCGCGACGACGCCCTGGCCGGCGAAGGCCGCGTCGCCGTGGATCTGGATCGGCAGCACCGGGAAGGTGGTGCCGCCCTGGTCCAGGATGTCCTGCTTGGCGCGGGCGATGCCCTCGACGACCGGGTCGACCGTCTCCAGGTGGGAGGGGTTCGCGGCGAGCGAGACCTTGATGGTCTCGCCGTCCAGGCCGGTGAAGGTGCCCTCGGAGCCCAGGTGGTACTTGACGTCACCGGAGCCGTGCATCGACTTCGGGTCGAGGTTGCCCTCGAACTCGCCGAAGATCTTGCCGTACGGCTTGCCGACGATGTTGGCGAGCACGTTCAGGCGGCCGCGGTGGGCCATGCCGATGACGGCCTCGTCGAGGCGGTGCTCGGCGGCGGCGTCGATGGTCGCGTCCAGCAGCGCGATCAGCGACTCACCGCCCTCCAGCGAGAAGCGCTTCTGCCCGACGTACTTGGTCTGCAGGAAGGTCTCGAAGGCCTCGGCCGAGTTCAGCCGGCGAAGGATCCGCAGCTGCTCCTCGCGCTCGGGCTTCGCGTACGGCTTCTCCAGGCGCTCCTGCAGCCACTTGCGCTGCTTCGGGTCCTGGATGTGCATGTACTCGATGCCGACGGTGCGGCAGTAGGTGTTGCGCAGCAGGCCGAGGATGTCGCGGAGCTTCATCATCTTCTGGCTGCCGAAACCGCCGACCGCGAACTCGCGCTCCAGGTCCCACAGGGTGAGGCCGTGGGTGGTGACGTCCAGGTCGGGGTGCTTGCGCTGCTTGTACTCCAGCGGGTCGGTGTCGGCCATCAGGTGGCCGCGGACCCGGTAGGAGTGGATCAGCTCCATGACGCGGGCGGTCTTGTTGACCTCGTCGTCGTGGGTGGTGGCGACGTCGGTCGCCCAGCGGACCGGCTCGTACGGGATCCGCAGCGACTCGAAGATCTCGTCGTAGAAGCCGTTCTCGCCGAGCAGCAGGCGGTGGATCTCGCGCAGGAACTCGCCGGACGCCGCGCCCTGGATGACGCGGTGGTCGTAGGTCGAGGTCAGCGTCATGATCTTGGAGACGCCCAGGCGGGACAGGGTCTCCGGGGCGGAGCCCTGGAACTCGGCCGGGTACTCCATGGCGCCGACGCCGACGATGGTGCCCTGGTTCTGCATCAGGCGCGGCACGGAGTGCACGGTGCCGATGCCGCCGGGGTTGGTCAGCGAGACCGTGACGCCGGTGAAGTCGTCCATGGTCAGCTTGTTGGCGCGGGCCCGGCGGACGATGTCCTCGTAGGCCTGCCAGAAGCCGAAGAAGTCGAGCGTCTCGGCCTTCTTGATGGCCGCGACGACCAGCTGGCGGTCGCCGTTCGGCTTGACCAGGTCGATGGCCAGACCGAGGTTGACGTGCTCCGGCTTGACCAGGAAGGCCTTGCCGTTCTCCACCTTGTAGCTGTAGTTCATGCCCGGGGCGGCCTTGATGGCCTGGACCAGGGCGTAGCCGATCAGGTGGGTGAACGAGACCTTGCCGCCGCGGGCGCGCTGCAGGTGGTTGTTGATGACGATGCGGTTGTCGATCAACAGCTTCGCCGGCACGGCGCGGACCGAGGTCGCGGTCGGCACCTCCAGCGAGGCGTCCATGTTGGTGGCGACGGCCTTCGCCGGGCCGCGCAGCTGGATCAGCTCGGGGCCGGCGGTGGCGGCGGCCGCGGCCGGCGCCGGGGCGGCGGCCTTGGGAGCCGGGGGCGCGGCGGGCGCGGCGGCGAGCGGAGCCGGAGCGGCGGCCGGGGCC
>NZ_JBHVRT010000055.1:0-60212 GCF_042885555.1 Kitasatospora sp. NPDC058048
CGGGCGGGTGCGCATGGCGGGTGTCCCTCGGGGCGGTGTGGGAGGACGGGTACGGGAAACGGGGGCGGCGCGGGGCGCGGCCGCCCCGGCACGGGTGGCCGCGCCCGGCGCGCGGGTCGCCCGGCGCGCGGGTCGGGCGACGTACGGGACCGTGGCACCGGGCTGCCGGGCTGCCGGGCTGCCGGGCTGCCGGGCCACGATCCTCGGGCGCGCGGCCCGCGGTCGGTCGGAGGTGCCTGCTTACGTGGTCTTCAGGAGCGACCAGTTCTGCTGCGGCCGGCCGTTCGCCTGCTGCAGCTCCAGCAGGCAACCGCCGTAGTACCAGCGAGTGCTGAGCCCCAGCACGAGCGAGCCGCCGTCCGCGGTGACGGTGAACCCGCCCTCGACGGCGTTGAGCTGCCACTTCTGCGCGGCCGTGTCGGAGCACGGCTGCTGGGCGACGTACTGACCGGCCACCGGGGCGCCGCCGAGCTGCAGGCACTTGCCGGAGCGCGCGGACTTGATCCGCACCGCGCCCTTCCCGGCGTCCTCGAACTGCCACTTCTGGTTGGCGTAGCCGGTGCGCTGGTAGGCGATGGCCACGGTCCCGTCGTTCATCGAGCTGCCCCACAGGTCGGCGGCCTGCCCGGTCAGTCCGTTGACCATCGTGTAGCGCGTGCCCGGCTGCGGGCGGCCGGTGTCGGTGACCGTGCGGAAGGTGGCGGTGCGACCGGGCTTGCCGACCGCTCCGGCGGCGTCGCGGACGGCCACGGCCACGGTGTACGAGGTGCCGGGGGCGAGGCGGACCACGCCGACCACCGTCGAGCGGACGGTGCCGATCGCCTGGCCGTTCAGCAGCACGTCGTAGCCGGCCGCGGCGGGTACGGCGGTCCAGCTGAGCACGGCGGAGTTCTGGGTGACCTGGCTGACGGCCACCGCGGGGCCGGTGTTGCCCGCCGTGGGGGTCGCGGTCGGAGTGGGGGTCGCAGTCGGTGTCGCGGTCGGGGTCGCGGTCGGCGACGGGGAGCCGGTCGGCGTGGGGGTGGTGCTGCCGGTGGGCGTCGGGGACGGCGAGGGCGTGCGGGTCGGCGTGCCGGTCGGAGTCGGGGTGGGCGTCGGAGTAGGCGTCGGGGTGGGGCCGCTGCCGCCACCGGCGACGAGGAAGCGGTTGTTGGCGACGTTCCAGTGCGTGGTGAGGTAACTGCCCGGCGACGGTGAGGTGTTGTAGTAGTCGTCGTGGTTGCAGTCGAGCCGGTCGTCATGGGCGCGGTCCGGGCAGACGGTCCGCATCTGCGGGTAGTCGGGGGCGTCCGAGTAGCACATCACGTCCCACTCGTCGACACAGTGCCCGGCCTTGCTGGAGTTGGGCGCGCTGTTGTTCACCGCGCCCAGGTTGTGGCCGAGTTCATGGGCGGCGGTGCTGCCGCCCCAGCACCCGGAGTCGGTCCGGCCGTACGAGGGACCGAAGTTGCTCAGGTTGTCCTGGCCGGGGCGCTCGTCGCCGGCGAAGGTGCCGATCCCGCAGTACACCTTGGCGTCGGTGAACATCATGTACTTGCGGTCCTTGCGGTTGAACCCCTGCGCGGTGAGGGCCCGGTTGCTCGCGTTGAAGTCCTGGATCTCGGCGTCGGAGATCTGCACGTTCAGCACCGAGGCGCTGCAGTCGGACTCGGTGACGAAGCGGACGTGCCGTTCGCCGCCGGTCTCCGCGGCGCTGGCGTTGTAGATGACGTCGACGTCGGCGGCCCACTTCTTGAACGAGCCGAGGTACTGGGCGAAGCGGTCGTTGCCCGGGCTGTGGACGTACACCACCTGGACGCGGTTGCCGCTGCTGCCATCGCCCTCGCAGACCAGCTTCGACCCGGCGGGCGCGTCCGCTCCGGCCGGGGCGGCGTCCGCGGCGGTGCCGGCGCCGCCGAGCAGTGCCTTCTGCGTGGCGTCCAGGACGGGCGCGGAGCCCTTCAGCAGGTCGGCGGCGGCGGGTACCTGGGCTCCGGCCGCGGCGGTGAGCGCGGGCGTCCGAGCGACCGGGGCCGCGACCGGCGGGACGTCCTGGCGGATGTCCACGCCCTTGGGCGGCACGTCCGGGCCGTGGCTGCACTGGGTGCTGCCGGTGACCTCCAGCGTGCCACCGCAGCGGTCGCTGCCCGGCAGGCTCAATCCGGCGTAGACCAGGCCGCGTTCGGGCTCGTCCTTGGGTATCGCCTTGAGCGGCGCGGCCTTCTGGTCCCGCTTCGGGGCGGGCGCCTGGGTGGCCCCCTCGGCGGTGCCGGTCTCCCCCGGTCCGCCGTCGTAGCCGACCAGCCCGGCCTGCGTCCCCGAACCGTCGACCCCGTCGGCCGCGGCCGTGACGGCGCCGTTCAGGGCCGCCGGCTCCAGCGCGGTGCGGATGCCGAGCGTTCCCGCCAGCAGCCCTGCCGCCACCGCCGCGGCGACCAGGGCGCTCCTGCGGGTGAGCCTGCGGCGCTTGCGCCGGCGAAGCTCGGTGCTCCGGTGTCCCATCGCGTTCCTTTCCTCGTGCGATGACCCGGACCCTGTGGTGTGGGGGTCCGGGCCTTCCGACACTCCGGAGAGCACGAGGGACGACCGGCGATAACAGAAACATCTTGCGAAAATATTCAGCGCGTTCGAACCGTGGGCGGCGGCGGAGCCGGTTCCGGCCGGGGTGGTCCGGAGCCCGGCGACGGCCCGTGCCGCACGGCCAAGAGGTGATCCGGTCGGCGAAGTCAGTGCCTTCGCCGACCGGATCACCTCAGAGCTCAGCGCTCAGTGCCCGGTGCTCAGTGCCCGGTGCTCGGTACGGACACGGTCAGAAGATGAGCTTCCAACCGTCGATGCGGCCCGAGTCGGTGCGGTACATGTCCTGCACCCGGAGCCGCCAGGTGCCGTTGGCGAGCTGGGCGGAGGCGTCGACCGTGTAGGTCTCGATGACGTTGTCGCCCGAGTCGCCGACGTTGCTCTTCTTCAGCGAGTACACCGTGCCGTCCGGGCCGACCAGGTCGACGACCAGGTCACCGCGCCAGGTGTGCTTGATGTCCACGCCCACCTTGAGGTCGCTCGGCGCCTGGCCCGGGATCCGGTCGATGACGATGTCCGAGAAGATCGCAGGGCCCCCGTCCGGAATCTGCACAGGGGTGGTGTTCGCGAAGATGCCCCGGGAGACCTTCCAGGTGAACGTCGTCGCGAGGCTGCTGTGGTGGGAGGCCTTGGCGGTGACGGTGACCGTGTAGGTGCCGGTGAGGGCCGGGACGCCGGTGACGCGGCCGGTGACCGGGTGGAGCGTCAGGCCCTCGGGGAGGCCGGTCGCGTGGTAGGTGACGATGCCGGGGTTGAAGTTGGCGGCCTTGATCTGGAGATCGGCGGGGGCGCCGATCGCGGTGATCTGGCTGGCGACGGGGTCCAGCAGGAGGCCGTCGACGACGCGCGGGCCGACGTTGATGGCCGCCCAGGCGTTGGCGGTGTTCATGTAGGTCGCGCTGGTCGGCCCGTACAGGTCGGCGGCGGCCTGCAGGGTGGCGGTGCGGGCCGCCGCGTAGTTGGTCGACGAGGTCATGTAGGTGGTCAGCGCCCGGTACCAGATCTTGGCGGCCGCGTCCCGGCCGATGCCGGTCACCGGCAGGCCGTCGGAGGTCGGGGAGTCGTAGGCCACGCCGTTGACGGTCTTGCTGCCGCTGCCCTCGGAGGCCAGGTAGAACCAGTGGTTGGCCGGGCCGGAGGAGTAGTGCACGTCGATGGAGCCGAGGTCGGACGACCAGGAGTCCCTGGAGCGACCGTCCTTGGAGGGCTTGTCCATGTAGCGCAGCGGGCTGCCGTTGCCCCTGATGTCGATCTTCTCGCCGACCAGGTAGTCGCCCTTGTCCTCCGGGTTGTCGGCCCAGAACTCGATGGCGGCGGCCATGATGTCCGAGGTGGCCTCGTTCAGGCCGCCGGACTCGCCGCTGTAGACCAGGTTCGCGGTGGCGGAGGTGACGCCGTGGGTCATCTCGTGGGCGCCGACGTCGATGGAGGTCAGCGGCTTGACGTTGCCCGCGCCGTCGCCGTAGGTCATGCAGAAGCAGCTGTCGGACCAGAACGCGTTGACGTAGTTGTTGCCGTAGTGGACCCGGGTGTAGGCGCCGACGCCGTCGTCCTTGATGCCGTTGCGGCCGTGGACGTTCTTGTAGTAGTCCCAGGTGAGTTGGGCGCCGTAGGCGGCGTCCACGGCGGCGGTCTGCCGGTTGGAGACGGTGCCGTCGCCCCAGGTGTCGGTCGGATTGGTGAACAGCTTCCTGGTGGAGCTGGTGCCGTTCAGGTCGTAGGTGCTGTGGCCGCCGCGGGTGTTGTCGGTCAGCGCGAAGCCGCCGCCGGCCGCAGCCGAGGTGCCGATGGTGACCTGGCCCGAGTACTTGCTGTTGCCGACGCCGGTCTCGATGCCCTGGTACTCGAAGATCTTCTTGCCGGAGTTGGCGTCGGTGATGACGTGCAGCTCGGACGGCGTGCCGTCCTCCTGCGTGCCGGTGACCACCGTCTCCCACGCGAGGCGCGGGGTGCCGGACGCGGCCCAGACCACCTTGCGGGCGCTGTCGGCCGCCGGCTCCGCGACCTTCGCGCTGCCGGCGCTGTCGAGCGCGAGGCCCTTCGCCGCCTCGGCGCTCTCCTTGGCGGTGGTGTCGACGGCGATGTCCGCCTCGGTGGCCTTGGTGACGCCCTTCGTGGAGCCGTCCGAGGCGGTGTGGACGACCAGGTCGCCGCCGAGCACCGGCAGTCCGTCGAAGGTCCGCTCGTAGCGGGTGTGCACGCTGCCGTCGGCGTCCTTGGTGACGCCCCTGGCGACCAGCGCCTCCTTCGACCCCAGCTTCAGCGACCTGGCGGTCTCCGCCAGCGACGCGTCCGCCGAGGCCAGCAACTCACCGCGCTGCTCCGGCGACAGCTGCACCGGCAGCGCGCCGGCAGCGGCCCGGACCTCGGCGGGGGCCTGGGCGGGGGTCTCGTCGGCGATGGCGACACCGGATGTCAGAGCAGCCACGATCATCGCGGCGCCGACTGTCAACGCGCCCGCGCCGGTGGTCTTTCGGGAGGATCGATTCACACTGAACTCCTTCTGCGACGACCGCGTGGGTGCGGCCGGAGTCAGCCGGGAGGGCAGGGATGGTGCCGCCCGGTAGAGCTGGTGGTTCGAGTGGGGGACAACCTCCACGTGATCACCGCAGCGGGTGGTGCGCGTGCGACTGCAAGGGCCGCTGCAGCGATGGGACGGTACAGTGCCATCTTTGTTGGAAACACGTCACCCGTGCGGCGACAAGTTGGCCGGAATGCTTCGTCATAGACGTAATGTCGAGGTAATACACCGTCAGAAGGCGGGTAATGCGGGGGAAAACAGACCCCAGCCGGCGACGGCCCCACCACCGGGCGTCCGGTGTGACGCCTACCGGAGGGCGCTCTTGACGGTGGGCTGGGTCTTCTGGTTGTAGATCTCCTTGCCGTCCGCGTTGTAGGCGTGGACGTAGGGGGCCGGGGGGAAGGAGTTTCCGTCGGGGTCGGTGGAGACGGCCGCGGTGTAGGCGAACGCGCCGCCGGCCATGACGGCCGGGTACTGGGTCGGGTCGTCGCCGTAGCTGATGGTGACCTTGGCGACGTCGGGTGTGTAGTGTCCGGCGCCCAGCGAGAGGAACTGCCCGGCGCCGGTCGGCGTGCTGAAGCTGTCGAAGAACGAGATCAGGTGACCGGTGCCCCACAGGCGGTCGTTGATGAACGTCGCCGGGGAGGACATGCTGTTGCCCTGGAGGCCCTTCGACTCGCACTGCACGTACTGGCCGGCGGAGTTGACGGCGACGACCACGCCGTCGGTGTCCGGCGAGGCGACGGGAGCGCGGACCGCGATCACCGCGTGGTACTGCGACGCGTCGGAGCCCAGACAGGAGGCCAGGATCTCCGCGACGGCCCCGGCCTCGATCGGGGCCGTCGTCGTGCTGGTGACCGTGAAAGCCGCCGGAGGGTGGGGGGAAGCCGGCACGGAAGGGGTCTCTGTGGCAACTGCTCCTTGCTGCGGTCCCGGTGAGTGCGGCACGGACGGGAGAGCCAGGCACAGGGTTGCCGCGGCGCAGGCAGCGGTCGCGCCCAGGGCGCGTCGGAGGTGGCGGCGGTGGCGGCGCCGGTCGGCGCGTCGGCGGATCTCCGCAGCGGGCAGGGCCGGTGCGGGCATCTGCGTGCCGAGCAGCCGCAGCCGGTCGGCGAGGGTGTCGTGGACGGGGTCAGACACGGAGCTTCCCTTCCTCGCTGGTCGGGGTCTGGTCGGCGAGTCTGGCCGCGAGCGCGGCCCGGCCGCGGGCGAGGCGGCTCTTGACGGCGCTCACGCCGGCGCCGGTCTCGACCGCGACCTGCTCGACGGAGAGATCGCACATGTGGTGCAGGACCAGGGCGATCCGCTGCGCCTCGGGCAGGTCGCGGAGCGCGGCGACCAGCATCAGGTGCTCCTCGGTGGGCGGCTCGACGGTGGCTGGTTCCTGGCGGTGGTGGCGTCCGGCCAAGTGCAGGCCCCGGGCCAGACGTCGCCAGCGGGAGAGGGCCAGCCGCCGGGCCGTGGTCCGGATCCATGCCTCCGGGGCGTTGCCCGGGTCGAAGGTGCGCCGTCGGTCCCACGCGCGGATGAACGCCTCCTGGACCACGTCCTGTGCTTCGGACCAGTTGCCGGTGATCGCGTAGAGCTGCCCGGTCAGGCGGGAGAAGGACGCCGCGTAGAACGCGTCGAACTCCTGTGGCGTCATCAAGGGCCTCTCTTCCGGGGCTGTCCGTCGGCTCGCGGCACAGGCGGCGCGCGAGGAAGCACTCCTCGGCCGCGGCGGCGGATCCGTGCGTCCTGGGCTGAGCCTCCCGCCCTGTACGCACGAGCCCCGCCCCGGCGTTGCGCCCACGACCTATGACCTGGATCACGTGCGCGGGGTGCGACCTGCCGGGCGTCGGGAGGCGTACAGGGGTGCTGGCATCAACCGGACGCCCGCAGGAAAGGACACGGATTCATGCGCATCCGCCCGATCATGCTCATCGCCGCCACCGTCACCGCCGCAGCCATCGCGACCGCAGGGGGAATGGCCACCGCCGCGACCGGCACCTCCACGCCCACCGCCACCCCCACGGCCCACGACAAGCCCTCCGGTGCGCCCACCGCCACGGCCTCCGACGCCGGCTCGGCCGGCGCCTCGGTGGCCCCCGGCAGCGGCTCGGCCGTCACCGGTGCGACTGCCGCCCCGGCGGCTTTCACCGTCACCAGCACGACGACGACCCCGATCGAGGCCGGGGCCGTCGCGGAGATCCTGGCCTCCTGCCTGGGCTCCGACGCGTCGCAGTACCACGCGGTGATCGCGGTCCGCGCTCCCGTCGCCTCGCCGGACACCGACGGCGTGGTCGTCGCCGTCAACTCCGCCGGCCAGTACGTGCAGTGCGAGTCGAAGGGCCTCCAGGGCAACAGCATGTCCTCCCCGGCGACGTTCATCAACGACCGCCTGTGGGGCACCGGTCACCTGATCTCGTTCTTCGACAGCTTCAGCACGCCGACCGGCGCCGGGCAGTTCCTCTCGCTGGGCGCCGGACACTACACGCCCGACGTCGCCAAGGTCACCATCAGCTACGGCGACGACCCGACCCAGTACCCGGCCGTCATGGCCGGCGGCGCGTTCGCCTACACCGCGGCCGTCTCCACCAACCCCAACGCGAACACCTTCCCCCCGGCCCCCTACGTCCACGCCTACAACGCGGACGGCAAGGAGATCTACAACCAGAAGACCCAGCCCAACATCAAGGGCACCCCCCAGTAGGCATCACACCAGGGCCCGGTGGTGGGGCGATCAGCCCGGCGGCAGCGCGGGCCGCGAGCGGCTCCGCTCCACCACCCACCGAAATTGCTCAATCCTGCGCCCGGTCCACGGCCCGGCGTCGCCGCGCGGAACCTCGTCCGGATCGTGCGAGTCCTTCGGCTCACCGCCGTCCATCCGGCCGCCTGCTCCTGCTCCTACTGGGCCACCGCTCTCAAAGCGCCTCCCCTACCGGTTTCCCCACTGCCTCGGACGGCGGCGCTCTCGAACGCGTCGCCCCGCCCGTCCGTGTCGTCCGAGAGTGGTCCGGGCTCCTGCGGCGTGCCCGGCGCTTCGGACGGTCCATTCCGGCATGCCGACGGCGTGCATCGTGGCGATCCTTCTGTGTGAGGTGTCAGCTCACAGCCGATCCCAGCGCAGGAGGTTCCGATGAGCAGTTCGGAGGTGCCGGCGGACGATGCCGAGCGATCGAGCAGCGCCCGGGCTGCGGACGCTGCTCGGGCAGCGGCCGGATCGCAGAAGATCACCTGGTTGACGCTGGCGCTGATGACGACCAGCTCCGTCGCGAGCCTGCGTGCCTCGCCCACCATGGCGGTGTACGGCCTCGCCTGTGTCTTCCTGTACCTGGTGCCGGCCATCGTGTTCCTGCTGCCCACCGCGCTGGTGTCGGCCGAGCTGGCCTCCGGCTGGAGCGGCGGTGTCTACAACTGGGTGGCGCAGGGGCTGTCGAAGCCACTGGCCTTCCTCGCCGTCTGGTGCCAGTTCGCCATGACGATCTTCTACTACCCCAGCCTGCTGGCCTTTGTCGCCAGCACGATCTCCTACGTGATCAACCCGGCGCTGGCCAGCAACGGCGTCTACACCGCGATCGTCATCGTGGTGCTGTACTGGACCGGCGTCTGGGTGTCCTCCCGCGGCACGAACGCCGTCGCGGGGCTGGCCTCCGGCGGCCTGATCATCGGCACGCTGATCCCCGGCACGTTGCTGGTCCTGCTGGGGTTCGTCTTCCTCGGCCAGGGCAACGCCTCCGCCGCACCGATGAACGCCTCGCACATCCTCCCCGAGTGGACCGGCATCGCCAGCCTGGTGCTCATCGTGAACAACTTCCTCAGCTACTCCGGCATGGAGATGAACGCGGTCCACGTCAACAAGCTCCGCGACCCGGCCAAGGAGTTCCCGAAGTCGATGTTCCTGGCCATGGGCATGGTGCTGCTGATCTTCATCCTGCCGGCCCTGGCCATCAGTTGGGTCATCCCGGCCGACCAACTCAGCCTCACCGCCGGAGTCATGCAGGCCTTTGACGCCTTCTTCCAGTACTTCCACATCGGCTGGCTGGTCCCGATCGTCGCGTTCGCGCTCTGCGCCGCCTCGCTCGGCGGAATGCTCACCTGGCTGGCCGGCCCCTCCAAGGGCCTGCTGCTGATCTCCCGCCAGGAGGGCTACCTCCCGCCCTACCTGCAGAAGCTCAACAAGCACGGCATCCAGCAGAACATCCTGGTCACCCAGGGCCTGCTCACCACGGTGATCGCCCTGCTGTACGCACTGATCCCGAACGTGTCCAGTGTCTACTGGATCTTCTCGGTGATCACCACCCAGGTCTACCTGATCATGTATCTGCTGATGTTCCTGGCCGCCATCCAACTGCGCCGCAAGCTGCCGGACCATCCCCGCGGGTACCGTGCGCCGGTGCTCACCACGCTCTGCGTGGTCGGTTTCGTCGCCTCCGCGCTGGCCATGGTGATCGGCTTCATCCCGTCCTCCCAGTTCAGCGGCGGCAGCGGCTGGTCGTACGTCGCCATCGTCGGCGGCGGCCTGCTGCTCCTCGGAGTGGTCATCCCCTTCGGCTTCCTGAAGGCACGCAAACCCGGTTGGCGCCAGCCCGACGCGGACGCCGTTCCCGTGGACGGAGGCACCGCGTGAGCCCCACCCTGATGCGGTCCCAGCACCGCTGGATCTACATCGGCGCGATCGTGGTGCTGGTCGCCATGATGATCATCGGACTGTTCACGTACACCCAGCAGCGGGCCACCAACGAGGCGCACCGGAAAGCCAACCAGCTGAACGACGCCCTCGTCGCCCAGGGCTTCCCTCCCCAGAATGTCGAGAACCTCGCCCTCACCCTCGGCACCGGCGGAGGCACCGTCTGCGACGACCCCAACTCGGCACTCAAACGCGCCCTCTGGCTGGTCCAGCTCTCCAATGGAGCAGGCGGCCCCGGACAGCGCCCGATCATCGCCGACCAGCGGATCCTCGAGGCCGGCGCCGAGGTGATCAAGGTGTACTGCCCGGACAGGCTGGACGACTACCAGAAGAAGATCAACAGCCTCAAGACCGCGGACGTGATCAATGACTGAGCCCGGACCGGCGAACGACCCGATCGACGACCTCGCCGACCGGGTGGCCGCACTCATGCCCCGGGCGAAGGCCGACCTCGCCGAGCTGGTCCGGATCCCCTCGGTCGCGGACGCCCGCCAGTTCCCGCCCGAGCACTGCCTGCGCGCCGCCGAATGGGTCGCCGCGGCCTTCGCCGAGGCAGGACTGGAGGACGTCAGGCTCGCGGCGACCCCGGACGGCAGCCACGCGGTGCTCGGCCACCGGCCGGCCCCGCCCGGAGCCCCCACCGTGCTGCTCTACAGCCACTACGACGTGCAGCCGCCCCTCGACGACTCCGCCTGGCAGTCCCCTCCGTTCGAGCTCACCGAGCGCGACGGCCGCTGGTACGGGCGCGGCACGGCCGACTGCAAGGGCAACATCGTCATGCACCTCACGGCTCTGCGCGCACTGGGCGACGACATCCCGGTGGGCCTGAAGCTGGTGGTCGAAGGCTCCGAGGAGCAGGGCACCGGCGGGCTGGAGGCCTACGTCCCCGACCACGCCGACGAGTTGCGGGCGGACGCGCTGCTCATCTGCGACACCGGCAACGCGGCCGTGGGAATCCCCACCGCGACGACCGTGCTGCGCGGCCTGGCCAACGTCGTCGTGACCGTCTCCACGCTGGCCGGGGACCTGCACTCCGGCATGTTCGGCGGCCCCGCCCCGGACGCCCTGGCCGCGCTGATCCGCATGCTGGACTCCCTGCGCGACACCGACGGCACCACCCGTGTCAACGGCCTGGACAACGACGGCATCTGGCCGGGGATCGGCTACGACGAGCAACAGTTCCGCGCGGACGCCGGGGTGCTGGACGGGGTCGGGCTGCTCGGCTCCGGAAGCGTCGCGGACCGGCTGTGGGCGCGCCCGGCCGTCACCGTCCTCGGCATCGACTGCCCGCCGGTGGTCGGCTCCGCCGCCGCCGTCCCCGCCACGGCCAGGGCCCGGGTCAGCCTGCGTGTGCCGCCCGGCACGGACGCCGCTGCCGCGGCCGACGCGCTGGCCGCTCACCTCCGGGCAGCGGCACCGTGGGGTGCGAGGGTCGAGGTGGAACGGGAGGGCACCGGCTCGGCGTTCCGTGCCTCCACGGACGGCCCGGCTTACGCCGCTCTCGACCGTGCGGTGCGGGACGCCTACGGCAAACCGGTCTCCTTCCTCGGCCAGGGCGGCTCGATCCCGCTGTGCAACGTCCTCGCCGGCACATTCCCCGACGCTGAACTGATCCTGATGGGCGTCGAGGAGCCCCGCTGCCTGATCCACGCGCCGAACGAGAGTGTCGAACCGTCGGAAATCGAGCGGATGGCCCACGCCGAAGCGCTCTTCCTGCGCTATTACGCTGCCGACCACGGCCAGCCTTCGGACGGCGCCGCGTCTTCCTCGGCGGACTACTGCTGATCGTGGCCTCCTGCGTGCTGATCGCGCTCGTCGACAGCACCGGCCGGCAAGGACTGTTCTGGATCGACGCGGGCATCGCCGCCGCCTGCGTGCCACCGATCCTGCGCATCAGCCCGGACATCCGGCGGGTCCTCAGCCGCGCCCCTCGGCCCTTCGCCGAGTGGGCCGCCCGCAAGGCCGCCGCGTTCCGCTGAGACCGGGCCCCGCCGCGCGAACCCCGGGACCTGGCACGGACCGGGGGCGCGGGGAGGGCGGCGTGCCCGGAGGCTGCCGGTCGGGTGTCAGCGGCCTGCCGGTGATGCGCCGGTCGGATGCAGGTGGGCTCTGGGACCTTCGAGAGGTCCCGCCGGGTACCGATCCGGCCGTGGACTCAGGGGAAGGGGATCTCTTGTGCATGACGTAGTGATCGTGGGCGCCGGCCCGGTGGGGCTGTTCCTCGCCTGCGAGCTCGGCCTCGCGGGCTGCTCGGTCCTGGTGCTCGAGCGGGAGCCGGAACCCCGCTCGCCGTTCAAGGCGCTGCCGCTCGGCATCCGGGGTCTGTCCTCCGCCTCGGTCCAGGCGTTCTACCGCCGCGGGATGCTGCACCGGCTGCTGAAGGCATCGGGCGTCGGCGATGAGCCCGGCGCGCACCCGGGACCGGACGCGCCGTCGGTTCCTCGTCGCGGTGGCCACTTCGCCGGCATGATGCTCGATCCGGCCAAGATCGACTCCGCGGCCCTGCCGTACCGGCTGCCCGACCCGGCACCGGAGGGCATGCCGACACACGTCGAAGCCATCGAGGCGGTGCTGGCCGAGCGGGCGTCCGAGCTGGGCGTGGACGTCAGGCGCGGCGTCACGGTCTCGGCCATCGCGCACAACGACGGAAGCGTGATCGCGCAGGCGGGCGAACACGCCTACCCGGCGCGCTGGCTGGTCGGCTGCGACGGCGGACGCAGTACCGTACGCCGGCTCGCGGGCTTCGACTTCGTCGGGACCGAGCCGCTGTGCACCGGCTACATCATGCTCGCCACCGTCGCCGACCCCGAGAAGCTGAACCCCGGGTTCCATCTGACGCCCACGGGCATGTACATCCAGCCCGCGGGGGACTACATCGCCATGCTGGACTTCGACGACGGCGCGTTCGACCGCTCGCGGCAGCCGACGCGCGACCATCTCCAGACGGTTCTGCGCCGGGTGTCCGGCACCGACGTGACGCTGAGCGAGGTCCGTCTCGCATCGACCTTCACCGATCGGGCGATGCAGACGACGGCCTACCGGCGCGGACGCGTCCTGCTCGCGGGCGACGCCGCTCACATCCACTCGCCCCTGGGCGGGCAGGGACTCAACGCCGGCATCGGCGATGCCCTGAACCTGGGCTGGAAGCTGGCGGCGGCCGTGCACGGACAGGCGCCGGACGGACTTCTCGACACCTACGGCCGCGAGCGCCATCCGGTGGGGTCGGCGGTGCTCGACTGGTCGCGCGCACAGGTGGCGGCCATGCGGCCGGACCCGCACGGCCAGGCCGTCCAAGGGGTGATTCGCGACCTGATCAAAACCCGGGACGGAACGACCTACGTGTTCGAGCGGATATCGGGATCGTCCATCCGCTACGACCTCGGCAGCGAGCACCCGCTGGTCGGCCGCAGCGCCCCGGACTTCTGCCTGGAGGACGGCATCCGGCTTGGCGACCTGATGCGGGACGGACGGGGCGTCACGCTCGACTTCAGCGCCGACCGATGCCTGCACGGTCCGGCGAGGGGCTGGGAGAGCCGGATGCGGTACGCGGCCGGTCCGGCGAAGGACGACCTCGGATTGGGTGCCGTGCTGGTCCGGCCCGACGGCGTGGTCGCCTGGGCAGGCGATCGCACACCTGATCGTGAAGCGTTCGAGCGGGCCGCAGGCTGCTGGTTCGACGGTCCGGAAAGCTGAAACGGGCGGGCCGCCCGGCACCCGGCGTCGTCCTCGGTTCCGAAGTCCCGGACGACGAAGGCCCGGACGACGAAGGCCCGGACGGCGAAGGCCCGGACGGCGAAGGCCCGATCCTCGACGTCGTGGGACCCCGCCCCATCGGCACGAGTGCCCCGCGACCCGCGCGACACCGTGAGCGTGAGGCCGACGCAGTGTTCACGACGACCCCGGCGGCCCGACGGCCGCCGGGGTCGCTTCACACCGCTTCGTCGCTATCGGGCCCGTCGCTGTCATGAAGCCCGGATCACGTCCCGGACCGGCCGCGGGTAGCCGATCTCGGCGATGTCCTCGGCCAGGTCCACGAGAGTGAGCTCCGAGTTCAGCACTGACACGAGCTTCCGGCTCAGCGGTCGCAAGGCGTAGACGTCGCGCACCGCTTCCAGGTCCACGGGAACCTCGTAGTAGTCCTCGGCGAAGCGCTGGAACGCTTCCGGCGAACGGTCGACCAGGAGCTCGAACAGGCCCGTCGCCCCGTCGGGGTCGGAACACTCGGCAGGGAAGTCGATCACGCCGTGCCGCCACCGGTCGTCCGTCGCCTCCCGCCACAGGCAGGCCGTCACGACGGGAACGTCGTCCTCGTCGGTGAACGCCGGCTCCTCGACGAAGGGCTTGAAGACCTCCGGAACCTCGTCGATCACTCCCGGCCAGGGCTCGCCGTCGTTGCCGTACGGGCTCATCGGTGCTTCGTGGTCGAAGCCACGGACATAGGCCCCGGCCGCCGAGAACACGATGGAGTACTCGTCCCCCGACCCGTTGCGCATCGACGCCATCTCCTCGCCGTCGGCCCAGCCGGCGTTGAAGGAGTAGTACCGGCCTTCCCAGTCCGGGCTCAAGATCGCATCGAGCATCGCCAGTGAGCGGCACAGGTTCCGCAGGTCGGCGATGGAAGGGAGCCGGCGGGCTACGTCATGAACAGTCACGTGCTCATCCAACCGGATGCCCCTGACAGCCAGAAACGGACCCCACGAAGCCGACCGCGAGCATCGTTTTCACCAGCCTCGGCCCGCCCGGCGACCCGTCCCTGACCCCAGCGTGTTCCTCAGCCCACTGCGCGACGGCGGCCCTCGCACCGCGCGGCGGCTACTGGGCGGTGGGCTTCCGGGTCGCCGTGCGGTAGAAGTTGAGCGAGACCGGGCCCTTGCTGCTGGTCGCCTCCGCGCTCTTGCTCGTCATCTTCCGCTTCATGTTGGCGTTGTACCGGCGGTCCTTGACCTTCTCTGCCGGCGCAACCGGGTTGTCGGACTCGAAGAGCTGAGCATGTCCCGAGTCGGCCACGACGAAGGTGTCCCCGTGCATGTTGGCCTGGCTCTCCCCCGCGTCGCCGAAATGCGCCGCCACCAGGATGTGGACACCCTCGTACGGTGCGTTCCAGAGGCTCTCCGCGGCGTTGTCCGAGCATATTTGGAGCCGGATCTGAACGCCCTTCACCGTGGTCTCGAAGTTCTCCTTCCCGATGGCGAAGAAGCCCTGCTCCACCTCCTCCGGCGAACGGTCCGGAGCTCCTCCCTCCCTCGGCGCCTCGAAACGCTTCGTGTAGGTCTTCGGCCCCTGGCCGCCCTGGAAGACACGCGCGTAGTTGTCGAACACGGTCACGTTGCCCGAGCCGTCGAGCGCGGGCCCCTGCTCCCAGACCTCCTCCAGCTCCGCTGCCGACAACTCGGCATACTCGTTGCCGCCGTCCACCTCGTCCTGGATCAGCTCCCGGCCCTTCCGCTGGTCGGCGCGCGCCAGGTCCGATCCCTGCTCGTCGAGGTCGCGCCGGCGGCCGATGGTTCCCGGCACCACCAGGTAGTTGCTGGGCAGACCCGCCAGGCGGTCGGCGAGCCAGTCGTCCACGCCGGCCGCCTTCTCCGCACTCAGGAAGTGGGTGCCCTCGCCGCTGAAGTAGTACTCCGGCGCGGTGAAGATGTACACGTGCTCGGGGTCGTACCGCTTGCTCCATTCGAGGAATGCGGTGTCCATCGCCTCGCCCAGGAGCCGTTTCTTCTCCTCCAGTTCGACGGCCGACCATTCCGCGCCCTTGCCCATCACCTTGTCCGTGGGGGCCTGGACGCCGGCGATGTGGACACCGGTCCTCCCAGCGCCGATCTCCATGTCGTGGGGATCGGACTCCTCGCGCTCCCACGGCTCGGTGCGCTCGCGCGCCGCGTGAGCGAGGGCCTCGGCGGCCTGACGGTCCTCCTCCGACGCGCGCTGCACCGGTACGTCGGCGCGGATGCCTCCGCCGGCCACGCCCTCGGTCCGCGCCGGTGGGAGCACCGACCGCTGCATGACGCGGGTGGCGTTGGCTTCGGCCTCGCGCTCGAAGCGGTCGGAAGGGTCGGAGACCTTCAGTCCGGTGCCGTTGTCGCTTCCGGCGACGGGGCCTTGGCGTTGCTGGATGACGTGGGTGAGTTCGTGGGCGAGGGTGTGCTTGTCGCCTCCGCCGTCGCCGATGACGACATGGTGGCCGGAGGTGTAGGCGCGGGCGCCCACCTCCACTGCCGAGGCCCGCGCGGCCGCGTCCGTATGGACACGGACGTCCGAGAAGTCCGCGCCGAACCGGCCTTCCATCTCGGTGCGGGTGTCATGGTCGAGCGGCCGCCCCGGGGCGCGCAGGACATCCTGGACGGTGGAGCGCTGAACGGCATGCTCGGCCTGCAGGCCGTCGAATTCGTCGCCCGGCCGGGGTCGTCCCCGAGTCCCTGGGTGTCCGGCTCGGTGGAGCATCTGGACGACCGCCGCGTTGCCGACGCTGCGCTGGAGGGCCAGGAGAGGCGGCGCGACCCGGCTTGCCGGCTTGCCGGCCGCTGGACGGCTGTTCTCGGCGTCATTGGTTCGTGTGCTCTGCTGGACGCGCATGCTCTCCCTCTCGCACGGCAGGCGGACATGCTCCTGGATAACAGATGGGCAGAGGCGCCACCAGAGACGTGAAGGCAGCCCGTGCTGCCTGATCGGGCACCACACGATGCCCGTCACGCAGGCACGACCACCGTCCGCCGGGCCGTCACGGCGGCCTGCTTTCGCACCGGCCTTCCTTCCACCGCGACGGCTCACCGGCCACCCGCGAACGGCGCCCGCCGCGGTGATCCCCGAACCTTGGGGGCGGGAGACGCTCCGGGTCCGTTCCCGCGGCCGAACGCACGCCGGAGCTCCGGGGAGCGATGTCGGGCCCGGGCCGGACGCGGTCGGGCGCGGATGCGGCCCTCGGGTCAGTGCGGGCCGGTTCCCGCCGCGCGCAGTCTGTCGAGGGTGCGGTCCAGGTTGGCCTGGGTCGCCGCGACGGCGGCGTCCGGGTCACCCGCGGCGATCGCCTCGACCAGGGTGCGGTGCGCGCGGGTGATGCTCTCCTCCTCGACGCCGTCGTGGAGTTGACTGTCGGCCACCACGTGGCCGGCCGCTTCGCGCAGCGCGTCGACGAAGGAGTCGAAGAGGCGGACGAGCACCGGATTGCGCGCTGCCCGTACGACCTGGCGGTGCAGTTCCGGGTCCGTCTCGACGAGTTCGGCCGGACCGACGGCCGCGTCCCGGGCGGCCAGCGCCGCCCGGAGCGCGGCGACGTCCGTCTCGGTGCGCCGCTGCGCGGCCAGCCGGCCCGCCTCCACCTCCAGCGCCGCCCGGACCTCGTACACGTCGAAGACTTCCGAGCGTCGCAGTTCCCGGTCGAACTCCGAGACCGGGGAGGCGGCGGCCACGTACGTGCCCGAGCCCTGCCGGGCGCGCAGCTGGCCGTCGACGATCAGCACCCGGACCGCCTCGCGCGAGGTGGTCCGGCCGACTCCTAGGAGTCGGCTCAGCTCCACCTCACCGGGCAGTTTGCTGCCGACCGGCCACTCGCCGGTGGCGATCAGTCGGCGCAGCTCGGCCGTGGCCTCCTCCACCATTGAGCGACGGCGTACCGGGCGAACAGTCATGAGGACGACCCTGAGGACTTCACCCCAGGGGCGGGTCCGACCGGTTGGCAAGGCAAGCCTTACTGGACGGTGGGGCCTTACCTGGACGGCGGGCCTGCTACGGTTCCGGGCATGTTCCTCCCCCGTGCGTAGCGGACCCGCCACGACCGTGCCCCCTCTCACCGGGCACGGCGCTCCGGTGTCCCCGCACGCCTTCGGGTACGGCCCCGCCCTGCCCGCCTTCGCCGAGGAACGTCTCCCTTGTCTTCGCCCACCCCCTCCTACGTCCCTTCGCCCACCCCCTCCTACGCCGCCGTCCTGCGCGCCCCCCACGCCGGCCGCACCTTCGGCGCCGCCCTGCTGGGCCGGCTCTCGTACGGGATGGTCCCGCTCGCCATGATGCTGGCCGTCCGGGACGCCACCGGCTCCTACCCGGTGGCCGGCACCGTGCTGGCCCTGTTCGGGCTGACCAGTGTCTTCCTCTCGCCGGCCCGGGCCGCCCTGGTCGACCGGTACGGCCCCCGGCGCGCGCTGCCGCCGATGGCCGCGCTGTACGCCGGGCTGCTGACCCTGGTGGCCGGCACCACCTGGCGGCCGGGCGCGCCGCCGGTCCTGACGGGTGCCCTGGTGGTCGCCGCCGGCGCCTGCACCCCGCCGCTCGGGCCGGTGATGCGGACGCTCTGGCGCCGGCTGCTGCCGGACCAGGAACTGCTCCGACGCGCGTACAGCCTGGACACCGTCGCCGAGGAACTGCTGTTCGTCAGCGGCCCGCTGCTGGTGGGGCTGCTGCTCGCGGTCGCCGGTCCGACGGCCGGGGTGGTTGCGGGGGCCGGGCTCGTACTGGCGGGCACCCTGGCCCTGGTCTCCTCCCCCGCCACGCGGGCGGCGGACCGGACCGGGGCGGCCGCACCCGGCGCGCGCCCGGACGGCGGGGAAGAGCTGCGCCGGGCGGTGCTCGCCTCGGCCGCGACCGGGCTGGCCCTCGGAGCGCTCGACCTGATGGTGGTGGCCTTCGCCGAGGAGCGCGGGCGGACCGGGGCATTCGCCTGGATCCTGGCAGCGCTCTCGGCCGGCAGTGCCGTCGGGGGCCTGGCCTACGGCGCCGTCGGCTGGTCCGCCCCGAACCGGGCCCGGCTGCCGCTGCTGGTCGCCGGGCTGGGCCTGGCGCTGGCGGGCGCGGGGCTGGCGCCGAACCTCCCCGTACTGACCTCGGCCGTCGCACTGGCCGGACTGTTCGTCTCCCCCGTCGTCACCACCGCCTACCTGATCGCCGACGAGACAGCCGCTCCACAGGCCCGCACCCGGGCCGGCGCCTGGGTGAACACCGCCTTCAACGCCGGCTCGGCGGGCGGCACCGCGACCGTCGGCCTGCTGGTCGGCCGGCTGCCGCTGCCGCTCTGCTTCGCCCTGGCGGCCGCCCCCGCGCTGCTCTCCGCCGCGTCAGCCGCCCACCGACTGCGCGACCTTGGTGGCGACAGGTCGCACCGAACGTCGGATACCGGGGCTGACCTGCGTCTCTAGGACCTGGCCGTCGTCACCGGGCGGATCGGCCGCGCACGGTAGTCGCGCATCTGCGACAGGGCTGCCCCGATCCGGTGCCGCCCAGGGTCGGCTGAGCCGGGGTCACTGCTCGTAGGCCCATGCCTGGCCGGTCTGCCGGTAATGCTCGACGGGGATGGGCTCGATGCCGCTCCGCATGCGGGTGGTGTAGAGCAGGCCGTCGAGGTGGTCGATCTCGTGGTGGACCAAGCGGGCGAGTCCGCGTTCGTAGGTGCTGGTGGCCACCTGGCCGTCCAGGGTGGTGGTCTCCACGATGATCCGCAGCGGTCGGGGGACCATGCCGCGGACGTCGAAGAAGGACAGGCAGCCTTCGTACTGCTGGTCCGTCCCGCTGGAGCGGTCGGTGATCGTCGGGTTGAGCAGGACGATCGCCGGCGCTCCCGGCTCGGCCGGCTGGACGATGGCTGCGGCACGGCCGATGCCGATCTGGGGTGCCGCGATGCCCATGCCCTTGGCGAAGGGGTGGACCCGGCCGATGCGCTCCATCGCGGTGAACAGCTTCTCGACGACCTGCTCAGCGGCCTCGCGCTCGGCGGGCAGGTCGAAGGGACGGGCGCGCTCGGCGAGGATGGGCGCCCCCTCCTGGACGACGCCGAGGTCACGCATCTGCTCGCTGGGCCGCACCTGGATCACCTGAACTCCCCTTGGGTTGTTTCGCGTTCGGGTCGGGCCCGGAACCTTCACAGGAGCAGCTCCTCGAGCTCCGGAAGTCGGCCGAACAGGTCGGGGAGGCCGCGCACTCCGTTGCGCACGGACTCGTGCGACAGCGCGAGGTCAGGGCCGGTGCTCGCCTCGACACCGGCGAGGCACCGGAGGATGTTCCACCTCGTGTGCCCCAGCCAGCCGCCGATCATGAATGCGAACCAGCTCGGACCTGACGGCGGCAGCGCTCCGCCCCCCGCGACATAGCCGTCCAGGACCGAGCGGAAGACGGCGGGCTCGATGCCGTCGAAGCCGGGTCCCTTCGCGAGGCTCAGCGCGGTCGAGCCGAGCTCACCGGACAGGTCGAGCATGCCCGCGAGCTCCCAGTCGAGCACCACCGGCCGCCCCTCCCGGGCGAGCAGGTTCCACGGCTGGATGTCCCCGTGGGTCAGCACGACGGGGCCCGGCCGTTCACAGGTGTCGACGAACTGGGCGATCGCGAGGAACGTCTCGACGTGAGAGGCGAGTTCACCGGCCCACGGCTGGCCGGTGGCCGCCGCCCGTGCGGCGAGCTCGGGCCAGTCCCGTGACGTCGGTTCCTCGATCGACGCACGGGGCCACGCGACGTCGAGCGCGTGGATGCGCGCGAGGATCTCACCGATCTCGAACGCGTACGCCACCGGCACCGGTGCCTCCGGCACCTTCTCTCCCTCGACCCATCGGTGAACGAGGGTGTGACGGCCGGCCGAGATCGGCTCCGGCATCGGAACGCCGGCGGCGAAGGCCGCCCGCTCAAACCTGAACACGTCCTCGACACGATAGGTCCAGCGGCGGTCGACGAGGTTCAACTCCTTCACTGCGAACGACCCTTGATCGGTGTCGAGCCGGTACATCCGGTTGGCGAAACCGCCGTGGACGCGAGTCATCGGCCCGATCGGCGTGCCGAGGTGCGAAAGGTCCATCCACGCATGCTAGTACCGGCAGTTCCTCTGGCCTGCTGGCCTGCCGGCCCGCTGGATCGGGCCATGGTGGCGTCGCACAGCGTGGGACCATCTCGGCATGCGACTGATTGCCGATGGGGCCACGCCGACCTCGCGGTTGGCTCTGGTCGAGGACTTTGAAACCGACAACGGCTACGCCTTCGAGCTGGCCAGACTGCTCTTCCTGGCCGTCGGTGATCGAATCGGCTTCGAGGACGGGAAGCCGGTCGTCGTGCGGCTGAGCGGAGAGCGGCTGGTTCCCGTCGGAGGCTGGTCCACCCGCTGCGGCATCAGGGCCGGCCGACGCCGCTGACCGTGCCGCCAACGCCCCTCTTCGGGCCGGTTGTTGAGACCGCCACGGGTCTGGTCGTTCGCCGGCCGGCGGTACGGCCTCGGCGTGATCTTGTGCGTGGTGAATCACCCATGATCGGCTCGGCTCCCCTGTCCCGGTCGGGCCGTCGGCGGGCGGCGGGTGGCGGGGCTCAGCGGCCGGGGTTCTCGTCGATCCGGGCGATGCGGTCGAGGACGGCGCCGGCGCCGTCCTCCGCTGCCATCAGCCCGGCCACGGTGGCCGCACGGCGGCGGACCGGCTCGGCCAGCGCGGCCGTGATCGCGGCGGCGAGGCGTTCGGCGGTGAGCTCCGCGAACGGCACGGGCTGCGGGGCGACTCCCAGCCGGTGCAGTCGTGCCGCCCAGAACGGCTGGTCGACCATGACGGGCACCGGTACGGCGGGGACCCCGGCGCGCAGCGCGGCACCGGTGGTGCCGGCTCCGGCGTGGTGAACAACGGCGGCGGTCCGGGGGAACAGCCAGTCGTGGGGGAGGTCGCCGATGGAGAGGATGCCGTCGCCCGCCGCCTCCAGTCCGGCCCAGCCCGCCTGGACGACGGCCCGCACGCCGGCCTGCCGTACGGCCGCCGTCACCACTTCCCCGAGTCTGGCACCCTCGCCCGGTGCCATGCTGCCGAAGCCGATGAACACCGGGGCCGGGCCGGCCTGGAGGAAGTCGACCAGTTCGGCCGGGGGTTGCCAGTTCAGCGGCCTGGCGGGCCACCAGAAGCCCGCCACGTCGACCGGGGCCGGCCAGTCCGCCGGGCGCGGCAGCAGCAGGGGGCTGTAGCCGTGGACGACCGGTCGGGTGTGCCCGAGCGGTGGCGGTGGTGTCGTGCCGGGCAGGCCGAGGCGCTCGCGCATCCGGGCCACGGCGCCCGCGAACAGCCGGTCCGCGCTCCGGAGCCGTTCCTGGCCGGCGGCGAGGTTGCCCTCCGGTCCCAGGTCCTCGCTGCCGGCGGGGCCGGGCAGCGGGAACTCCCTGGTGGCGAAGGCGGGCGTGAGGTAGGTGTCGAGGACGGGCACGCCGTGGGCCTCCCCGGCCGTGCGGCTGAGCGGCGACGGGGCGAAGGCGGTGAGCAGCAGGTCGGCTCCGCCCGCCGCGGCCTCCGCCACGCCGTCGGCGAGCCCGTCCACGAACGCGGTCATCAGCGCGCGGGTCTCCTCCGGGGAGGTCGCGCGGGCCCTGGCGCGGATGAGTTCCTCCGGGTCCCCCGGCAGCGGCCGGTGCTCCAGGCCGCAGGACTCGATCAGTGTCGTGAAGGTCGGATGGGCGGCCACGGCGACCCGGTGCCCGGCGTCCATCAGGCGTCGGCCCAGGCCCGTGAACGGCGCGACGTCCCCGCGGGAGCCGGTGGTGACGATCAGGATGCGCATGGAGGTGATTCTCCACGACGGGCCGTTCGGCTGTCGCCGTGCCGGGACTGGTGGACGGGCGCCGCCGGACGGCCGTGGGGGCGGCCTCCGACATTGTCGGTGGCCGCCCCCACGTCAGGGTCGGGACGGGGTGTCAGTGCCGGTGGCGCCGGCGGCGGGAGGCGAGGACGAGGGCCGCGCCGCCGAGGAGGACGGCGGCGCCGATGCCGCCGATCAGCGCGACCTGGCTGCCCGTCGCGGCGAGACCGCCGCCACCGCTCGGCTGCTGGGGCTTGCCGGTGGGCGCCGGGTCGACGCCGTTGCCGTCGGTCGCGGTCGGCGAGGGCGCGGATGTCGGCGTGGTGGAGGGCGACGTGGTCGGGGAGGCCGTCGGGGTCGGGGAGGACGTGGTCACGGTCACGGTGGCGGTGCATTCCCCGGCCGTCGCACCGGGCGGGCAGTTGCCGCCGGGCCGGTCGGCCACCGCGGTGTTGCGCAGGGTGTGGTCCCCGGCGGCGGGGTCCTTCACCTTGACGGTGTAGGTGAGCCGGGCGTTGCCGCCGGCCGGCAGGTCGCCGGTCCAGGTGAGGACCGGCTGCGTGTAGGAGGGGGTGCCGAGGGTGGCGGTGGCGTCGCCGTTGTAGGTGGCGTCGTCGAGGACGGCGCTCAGGTCGTCGGTGACGGTCAGTGCGGTGAGGGGCGTGTTCCCGGTGTTGGTGACGTCCACGTGGTAGGTGACGGTGTCGCCGGGGGCGGCCTGGCTCCTGTCGGCGGTCTTGGTGACCCGGTAGCCGGTGTGCTCGGTGACGGTATTGCGCACGGTGTTGCTGGTGCGGTGCTGTTCGCGGCCGGTCTGGGTGCCGCGGTAGGCGAGGGAGGCGGTGTCGTCGAGCCTGGTGCCCGGTGCGAGGCCGGCGTCGACCCTGGCCCGGAAGGAGACGGTGGTCTCGGCGCCCGGCGCGAGGTCGGCGGTGGGGCAGGTGACGTTGCGTCCGGAGGCGGTGCAGCCGGTGCCGGAGCCGTCGACGTAGCTGGTGCCCTGGGGCAGCACGTCGGTCAGGGTGACGCCGGTGGCGGTGTCGAGGTCGGCGGTGGTGCCGTCGGGGTGCCGGTTGGCGACGGTGAAGGTGTAGGTGATCTCGGCTCCGGGGTCGACGAGCCCGGGCGGGCTGTTGGTGGTGGAGCCGGCCGGGGTGTTGGCCTTGACGATCTGGAGGTCGGGTTCCAGGGCCTCGACGGCGAGCCAGACCGCCTGGGGGTGCAGCGCGTCGCCCTGGCCGGTGACGCGGAGCACGGCCTGCTTGCTGCCGGCGGGCAGCTTGCCGGTGACGTCGATCATCCGGGCGTCGTAGCCGACGTTGTTGACCGTGTTCGGGTTGCGGTCGGTGAGGTTGGTGCCGGTGCCGTCGGGCGCGACCCGGTCGATGCGGCTGGTGAAGGCGTTGTCGGGGGCGGGACCGGTGGCGGTCGGCATGAGCAGCGGGGTCAGCCGGCCGGCGTCGGGGCCGACTTCCAGGGAGTCCCCGGCGATGGGGGCGTCGCCGTCGCCGACGATGACGCCCATGGTGGCGGCCGGTGCGCGGCCGGCCGGGGTGCGGATGCCGTCGAGGGTCATGGTGATGCTGGGCTCGGGCGGGCGGATGAGCTGGTAGCCGTCCCAGACCTGCAGGTAGCGCAGCGGCTCCTTGGCGTCCTCGTAGGCGACGACCAGGGACCATCCGCCCCAGCAGCCGACGTTCTGGCCGCCGAAGTCGGAGGTGGAGGAGCGGCCCTGACAGGCCTGGATGTCGGCCACGGTGTACTCGCCGGAACCGGCCGCGCGCACCAGGTCGGTGACGTCCTTGACGCCCGCGTGGGCGGTGAGCGGGGCCGGGGGCGTACCGCCGGTCTTCTGGTCGAACCAGTCGTAGGTGTCGGCGGTCAGCCGCTGGTAGCCGGTCGCACCGGGGACCTTGAACTCGACCTGGTCGGCCTTGGAGGCGTCACCGGACGTGGACAGCCGCGAGGTTCCGACGGGGTTGGCCTGCCAGTACAGCCGGGCGTTGAGCACCTTGGCACCCGGCGGGACGGTCAGGGTGGCCGCGGAGGCGGTGTTGCCGGGGGCCTTGGGGTCGGTCTTGACCCAGTTGACCCGGTTGTTGTTGTAGGCGTTGAGGTCGCAGTCGCTGTCCTCGGGGTCGCAGGAGACCACCGAGTTGGACGCCATCGTGAGGTTGCCGTGCGCCAGCAGGTCGAGCGCCGGCTTCGGACCGATCGGCCGCTGCGCCCCGCTCGTACCGGCCTTCGCCGGCGGTGCCGCGGCGGCGTGCACGGCGAACGGCACGGACGACGCGAGCACCAGCGTCGTGGTGGCGAGAGCCCCGAGTACGGCACGACCGGGCACACGTCGGGCCCGGGATCCGGGTATCGGCCGCACCGCGTTCGTGACGGATGGTATGCGGTCGCTCAAGGTAGGGCTCCTGGGAGTGCTTGAGGGTACGGGAGGGTGAGGGGATGCCCTCCGGGCGGGTTCAGGACGATTGGTCCGAATTCATCCGCCGAGGAAGAATATGTCACACACTGACCAGTTTGGGTTAATGAAGCGTTCACATTCGGCGCGCCTCGGGTTGACGCGGCCTCAAGGCCCTGATCCCGGCCGGTGGCCGGGCGGGAGCGGGAGCGGGAGCGGGAGCGGGAGCGGGAGCGGGAGCGGGGGCGGGGGGCGGTCACCGGGCGAGAGCGGTCACCGGGCGGCGGCGGTCACCGGGGCGCTCCGGTCGCCGCGGGTGCGGGGTGGTCGGTGAGGCCGGTGACGCGCAGGGTGATGTTGAGGCGGCCCCGGGCGGGGCCGATGGCGGGGTCGCCGGTGCCGGGGAGGATCTTCGGCACGGCGTGGTACGCGAGGCGGGAGGGGCCGCCGAAGACCAGGAGGTCGCCGGAGGCGAGGGTCAGGTCGGTCCAGGGCCGGTTGCGGCTGCGGGTGTTGCCGAAGCGGAAGAGGCAGGTGTCGCCGATGCTGAGGGAGACCACCGGGGCGAGGGAGCGCTCGTCCTTGTCCTGGTGCATGCCGAGCCGGGCGTCGGCGTCGTAGAAGTTGACCAGCGCGGCGTCGGGTTCGTAGGCGGCGCCCTGGCCGGGGTCCTGGTAGGCGTCGGCCACCGCCCGGCGGCCGAGGTCGGCGAGCCGGTCGGGGAGGCGGGCGACGCGGCGGCCGTTCACGTCGTCGGCGGTGCGGGTGTAGGCGTAGGGCTGCCAGTGCCAGCCCAGGCACACGGTCTGCACGGACATGACGCCGCCGCCCGGCAGCCGGGTGTGCCGGATCGGGACGGGGCCGACGGCCCAGGCGCGGCACGCGGCGACGAGCTCGCGCTGCAGGTCGGGGGTGAGCCAGCCGGGCAGGTGGACGGCGCCCGGCGCGATCTCGCGGCGCTCGTAGCCGGCGGGCGGCGGGCCGAACAGGGCGGGGGTGCTGTTCACGCGGCGGCGCCCGGGCCGGGGGGCGGGAAGGAGGCGGTCCAGCCGGATTCGATGCGCCAGGTGCCGCCGTCCGCGCTCGCGCCGCGCACGCCGTCCAGGACGCCGGGCCCGGCGAGCGCCGCGGCGACCGGCTCGGCGAGGGACCCGAAGCCGAAGGTGCGGTCCGGGCGCCAGGGGGTGCTGTGGCGCAGGCGTCGGGCGAGCTGTGCCCAGCCGAGCGGGGCGGCGGCGATGACGAGGGCGTCGGGTTCGGGGGCGGTGAGGCGCTGGGCGGGCCGCAGCCAGGAGGCGGCCTGTTCGGGCCAGTCGACAACGGCCAGGACGGCGTTGCCGGCGGCCTGCCAGGCGTCGGCGAACGCGGCGGCGGCCGCGCGGGAGGCCTCGTCGCGGCTGTGGCCGATCGCGACGCCGCGCAGGGGCGGGCGGCGGTGCTCGGCGAGCAGGCGCAGCAGGGCGGCGAGTTCGGGGGCGGTGTGGGGGGCGGGTGCGGGGAGGTCGCCGTAGGCGGTGGTCCCGGGTTCGGGAAGGAGTGGGGAGCGGTCGGGGGCGGGGCGGGGGTTCATGGGGTGCGGTCCTTCTGACGGGTCTTCCACTGCCGGTACTTCCCGGGCAGGCACACCGAGCAGGGCCGGTAGGCGGCGGCGATCGCGGTGGCCTCGTCGGCGAAGAAGACGCGGTGGCGCACGTAGCCGCCGGCGGCGATGGCGCGCAGGGCCGAGGGGCAGTCGAGGCGGCCGTAGCGGCGGCCCCGACGGTGGCCGCCGAGGGTGCCGGGCGCGGCACTGGGGTAGGGGCGGTTGTCGGGTCCGGTCAGGGTGTAGCGGTGCGACGGGACCGGGGCGGTGCCGACGGTGGGCTCGGGTGTGAGTGTGGGCGCAGGCGCGGGTGTGGGCGCGGGTGTGGGCGCAGGTGTGGGCGCGGGTGTGGGCGCAGGTGCGCCGGCGGCGGCCATGGCGGCGGGGTTCAGGCGTCGTGGAAGACGAGGCCGAGGGTGTGGCGGCGGCCGGTGCGCACGGTGCTGACGCCGTGGCGGACCGGGCCGGCGCGGTGGCCGCGGGCGGAGGGGACGGGGCGGTCGCGGGTGGTGAAGATCAGGCCGTGCCCCTGGGGGAGGACGGTGGCGGTGCCGCGGGACTGGGCGCGGGGGCGCTGCTCGACGAGGAGGAACTCGCCGCCGGTGTAGTCGGTGCCGTGGGCGTCGAGGCCGATGACGACCTGGAGGGGGAAGACGAGGTCGCCGAAGACGTCGCGGTGCAGGGCGTTCCAGTCACCGGGGCCGTAGCGCAGCAGGATCTGGGAGCTCTTGTCCTGGCCGGCGGCGTGGCACCTGGTGGTCCACTCGGCGAGGGTGTCGGGCCAGGGGGCGGGGCGGCCGAGCTTCTCGGCCCAGGCACGGGCGACGGTGAGCAGGCGGGGGTAGAGGGCCTCGCGCAGGGCGGCGACGGGTTCGGGCAGGTCGTGGGTGAAGTAGCGGTACTGGCCGGAGCCGAAGCGGTGGCGGGCCATGTCGACGGTGGTGCGGAACAGTTCGGGCCGGTCGTAGAGCGCGGCGATCTCCCGGCACTGGGCGGGGTCGAGCAGGCGCGGCGTCGGGGCGCAGCCGTGGGTGTCGAGTTCGGCGGTCAGGGCGGTCCAGTCGGCGGCGTCGAGGGTGCGGACGACGGCCTCGGCGGTGCTGGGGACGGTGTCGGGGGCAAGGGTGTTCACGGCGCCTACTGATGGTGAGGGGCGGGCAGGTGGCGGGCGGTCAACGGGCGGGCGGTCAACGGGCGGGCGGTCAACGGGCGGGCGGTCAACGGGCGTTGTGGAAGATCACGCCGAGGGTGGTGCGCCGCCCGGACTCGACGGCGTTGGTGCCGTGCCGCATCGGGTGGCGCCGGTAGCCGCGGCTGCCCTGGACGGGGCGGTGCAGGACCGGGAAGACCACGGCCTGGCCGAGCTGCGGCCGCACCACGATCGCGCGGGACTGCGAGCGGGGTCGCTGCTCGACGAAGACGTTCTCCCCGCCGGTGAAGTCCTCGCCGGGCCGTTCCAGCATGATCGTGGCCTGCAGCGGGAAGACGAGGTCGCCGTACACGTCCTGGTGCAGGCAGGCGTGGTCGCCCGGACCGTAGCGCAGGACCAGCGGGGTGGGACGGTGCTGGCCCGCGGCCGCGCACTCGGCGTGCAGCTCGGCGAGCGTGAGGGGGTAGGTGCGCTCGCCCAGCCGTGCCGCCCACTGGTTGGCGATCCGGGCCAGCGGCGGGTACAGCTGCTCGCGCAGCGCATCCAGTACCGGCAGGGCCGCGGGATCGGCGTAGTACCGGTAGGTGCCCCGGCCGAAGCCGTAGCGCTGCATCACCACGGTGGAGCGGAACAGGCCGGCGTCGTCGAAGGTGTCGGCGAGCTCCCGGCACTGGGCGGGCGACAGCAGCGGCTCGGTGAGCGCCACACCGTCCCGGTCCAAGCGCTCGTGCACGCCCTGCCAGTCGAGCGAGGCGAGCGCGGGCAGGACGGCCGGGCCCGGGGCGGGCGCAGCGGTGGTGGGCGCGTCGGTGGCGAGGAGGGTGTCGTTCACGGGAGGGATCCTTGGACGGGCGGGGACGGACGGGGACCGGCGGGGACCGGCGAGGGCGTGGGCCCGCAGGCCGGGAGGGCCGCGGGCGCCGCACGGTCGGGCTGTTCCGATCGTCGTCCCTGGACGGGGCCGCGTGCTGGCGGCATTCGGACACCGCGTCGGACGCCACGGCGGGTGCGACGGACGGAAGGCGCCGCGGCGGGTGCGTCGGACGGAGGGCGCCGCGGCGGGTGCGACGCCGACCGGTCAGACCCGGTGGCGTGGGGTGAGCAGGCCGCTCTCGTAGCCGATGATCACCAGCTGGACCCGGTCACGGGCGTCGAGCTTGTCCAGCAGGTGTCCCATGTGGGTCTTCACCGTCGCCGCGGAGACATGCAGTTCCTGCGCGATCTCCGCGTTGGACCTTCCGGTGCCCACCAGTTGGAGCACCTGCCGCTCCCGGCCGGTCAGGCCGTCCAGGGCGGGCGGCGGACCGGTCGGCCCGGTGGCCGGTTGGCGACAGAACTCCGAGATCAGTCGCCGGGTGACGCTCGGCGAGAGCAGGCTCTCCCCGACGGCCACCACCCGGATCGCGTGCAGCAGTTCGGCCGGCGGGATGTCCTTGAGCAGGAACCCGGCGGCTCCGGCCCGCAGCGCCGCGAAGACGTGCGCGTCCAGGTCGAACATGGTGAGCATCAGGACCCGCACGCCCGGGTTCCGCTCACAGATCGTCCGGGTGGCCTCGATGCCGTCCGTTCCGGGCATCCGCACGTCCATCAGCACCACGTCGGGCCGCTGCTCGGCGACCAGCTCGATCGCGGCGGCGCCGTCCGCCGCCTCGCCGACCGCGGTCAGGCCGGGTTCGGCGTCGATCAGCATCCGGAAGCTGCCGCGCAGCAGCGCCTGGTCGTCCACCACCAGGACACGGACGGGCTCGGTCACACGGTCCTCCACACGTTCGTCGTTCGTCCGAAACAGGACGCCCCGGGCAGTCCGGCCCCCGGCCCCGGCCGGTCCGTCGCGCCGGTCCCGATCAGGGCTCCTCCCCCACCGGCACGGCCGCCCGGTAGGGCATTCCGGCCCGAACGGCGAAGCCGCCGCCGGCCAGTGGCCCGGCGTCGAAGCGTCCACCGAACACCTCCACCCGTTCCCGCATGCCGAGCAGGCCGTGGCCGTGGCTGCTCCCGTGCCCGGCCGCCTCGGTGGGCCCGTGCCGGGTCGGGTGCCCGCCGCCCTGGCCGGGCCGGCGGGCGCCGCGGGCCGTGGCGGCGCCCTCGTCGGTCACCTCGATCCGCAACTCGCTCCCGTCTGCCGCCAGTTCGACCAGGCAGCGGGTCGGCCCGGCGTGCTTGAGCACGTTGGTCAGGGCCTCCTGCACCACCCGGTACGCCGAGCTCTGCACGCCCTGCGGCAGGTCGGTGATGCCCTCGGTGATGCCCTCGGTGCGCAGTTCGACGGTGAGCCCGGCCGCGGTGGCACCGGCCACCAGTTCGGGCAGGGCGGCGAGCCCGGGTGCCGGCCGCAGCCCGTCCGCGTCGTCGGTCTCCGGCTCGGATCCGCCGGTCCGCAGCACGCCGAGCATCTGCCGCATCTCGGTCAGCGCCGATCGGCTGGCCATCTCGATCACCCGCAGCGCCTCGCCGGCCCCCTCCGGGTGGACGGCCAGGAGGTGATTGGCCACGCCGGCCTTCACCGCGATCACTCCCACGTGGTGCGCCACGATGTCGTGCAGTTCCCGGGCGATCCGCAGCCGTTCCTCGGTGACGGCCTCCCCGGCGGCCCGCCGGGCCGATCGGGCGGCGTGCGCGCGCCGCTCGCGGACCGCCCGGCCGAGCACCCAGGCCATCCCGGCCAGGGCCAGGCCGGCCAGGCGGAGCACGAGGTCCTGCAGGCCTCCCCTCGGGGAGCCCGAGATCAGGAGCAGCACCAGTACTCCGCCGCTCACCGCCCCGATCACGGGGGTGGGCACCCGCCGGGCCGAGGTGGTGACGGCCACCTGGTAGAGCGCGAAGGCCGCGCCGAGGAACGGCTCCCGGACGGCGCCGACCACCGCGGCCGCCACCGAGGCCGCCGCGACGACGGCGCAGACCGAGGCCGGACGGATCCGGCGCAGGGCCAGCGGCAGTCCCATCGCGGCCGCGACGGCGAGCCGGACCGGCCAACCGCCGTGGGAGCTCCACTCCGAGCCCGGCAGGGCCAGGAAGAGCGCGGTCAGCACCACCGCCACCAGACCGTCGACGGCCACCAACTCGCCTCGGCGCAGCGGTCGGACGGCACCGTCACGGTACAGCGCCTGCCGGGTCGAAGGGAGTTGGGCCATGCGCTCACCGTAGCCGCTCGGGCACGACGTCGCCTCGGCCGCGGGAACGACCACCCGTGGTAGGAGATGGCGCCGGTGGAGCCCGCCGCCTCCGCCGCCGGGTGGAGGCCACGGCTCGGAGCACCGGCCGATGTGCCGGGGTGCCGCTCCACGCCAGCCTGGTGCCGTGATCGAACTACGGCAACTGACCAAGCGCTACCGCGACACGGTGGCGATCGACGGGCTCACCTTCACGGTCCGGCCCGGCCACGTGACGGGCTTCCTGGGCCCGAACGGGGCCGGCAAGTCCACCACCCTGCGGATGATGCTCGGCCTGGACCGCCCCGACCGGGGCGAGGTCCGCTACGACGGCAAGACCTACCACCAGTTGCGCGAGCCGCTGCGGCACGTCGGCGCGTTGCTGGAGGCCAAGGCGGTGCAGAGCAGTCGCACCGCGTACCACCACCTGCTGTGGCTCGCCCGGACCAACCGGATCGGCCGCGCCCGGGTCCGCGAGGTGCTCGCCCTGGTGGGTCTGGAGTCCGTCTCCTCCCGCCGGGCCGGCGGTTTCTCCCTCGGTATGGGGCAGCGGCTCGGCATCGCCGCCGCGCTGCTCGGCGACCCGCAGGTGCTGCTGCTCGACGAGCCGGTCAACGGCCTCGACCCGGAGGGCGTGCGCTGGATCCGCACCCTGCTGCGGGGCCTGGCCGCCGAGGGCCGGACGGTCCTGGTGTCCAGCCATCTGATGAGCGAGATGGCGATCACCGCCGAGCACCTGGTGGTGATCGGGCGCGGCAGGCTGCTCGCCGACACCGGCACGGACGACTTCATCGCCGAGCACTGCCGCCCCCGGGTGCTGGTCCGTACCTCGGAGCCGGACCGGCTGCTGGGCGCCCTGGGCCGCGCCGGGCTGACGGCGCGCCAGGAGGAACGCGGCGCCGTGGTCGTCGACAGCGCCGGAGCGGAGGAGGTGGGGCGGATCGCGGCCGGGGCCGGGATCGCCCTCGGGGAGTTGGCCGTCCGCGCGGCCTCCCTGGAGGACGCCTTCCTCCGTCTCACCGGCGACGCCGCCCAGTTCCGGGCCGGGGCGTTCACGGAAGGGAACCGGCATGCCCTCTAACGCGGCCACCGCCGTGGTCCGGGCCGAGCTCACCAAGATCGGGACGGTCCGGTCGACGCTCGTCCCGCTCGTCGTCGCCCTGCTCGTCAGCGTCGGGATCGGCGTGCTGAACGGTGCCTCGGCCCGCTCGGCGATCGACAGGAGGAGCAGCCTGCTCCGCCCCGACTTCGACCCGCTGGACGCCGGGTTCGTCGGCGTCCAGTGCGGCCAGCTGGCCCTGATCGCCTTCGCGGTGCTGATGGTCTGCGCCGAGTACGGCAGCGGCATGATCCGTACCTCGCTCGCGGCGGTGCCCGACCGCGGCCTGTTCTACCTCTCCAGGATCACCGCCGCCACCGTGGTGGCCCTGCTGGTGGCCGTACCGACCGCGTTCCTCTCCTTCCTCGCCTCCCAGGCGGCGCTGGGCCCGCACGGCATCGGGCTGAGCCGTCCGGGCGCACTGCGCGCCGTCCTCGGGGCCTGCCTCTACCTGACCCTGATGTGCCTGTTCTCGATCGGCGTCGCGACGGTGCTGCGCAGGACCGCTCTCACGCTCACGCTGCTGTTCGCCTTCGTCTTCGTGCTCTCGCCGGTGGCCAACGCCGTCCCGGTGCTGCGGTCCGCCGCCCGGTACCTGCCCGACCACGCCGGCGCCGAGGTCATGAAGGCGGATCCGGGCCTCGGCCCGGCGACGGGTCTGCTGATCCTCGCGGCCTGGACGGCGGCGGCCCTGCTGGCCGGCTGGCTCGCGCTGCGCAGCCGGGACAGCTGACCGGGTCGACACCGGACGGTCCGGTGTCAGGGCGTGCGGGACCGGGTGGGCGTCAGATCCGCGACCAGGAGCGCCAGGAGTTCCGCCGGCGCCTCGATGAAGCGGTAGTGGCCTCCCTCCAGGAGTTCGAAGGTCGTTTCGCCGCACGCCGACCAGCCGGTCATCAGCGACGGGGCGATGCCGGTGTCCCCGGTCCAGCCGATGGCGGTGACCGGGCACGGCAGCCGGACCGGCTCGGCCACGTGGTACCGCTTGTTCATGTCGACGTCGTTGCGCAGGACGCCGAGGTAGAGCGCGAGCAGGCTCGGTTCCAGGGTGCCGCCCAGTTCCGCGACGAGCCGGCGCAGTTCGGCGGCCAGCTCGTCGTCGCTCATGCCGAGGAAGCTGCCGTAGGGGCCGTCCTGCGGCGCGACCTCGGAGGAGACGAACAGCCGGGTCGGGGCGGGGCAGCCCCGCTGGACCAGCCGTACGGCGGTCTCGTACGCCGCCAGCGCGGAGCCGCAGTGCCCGAACAGGGCGTAGGGGCGGTCCAGGTGGGGGCGCAGCGCTTCGCAGAGGTCGTCGGCCAGCGCCTCGTAGGTGGTGTGGGCGGGCTCGCGCATCCGGTTCTCCCGGCCGGGCGGCTGCACGGGGCAGACCTCGACGCCGTCGACCTGTGACGGCCACTGGCGGTACATGCTCGCACCGCAGCCGGAGTAGGGCAGGCAGAACAGCCGCGCCGGTGCCACCGGCGACGGCTCGCGCAGGAACCACTTGTTGCGGGTACGGGCCGTCGGAGCGTCCACTGATGACCTTCCGTGGGTGGGGTTTCTTCTCGGGTTCGGCAGCGGCCGTGGCGACGGCTCCTACCGGGTCCGCGCGGTGATCGGCAGGTGGGTGAAGCCCGCGATGATGTTCGAGCGCATGCGCCGCGGCGGCCCGGCGGGTTCGAAGCCGGTGAACCGGCCGAGCAGTTCGGCGAAGAGGATCCGCAGGGCCACCCGTGCGACGGTGTGTCCGATGCAGTAGTGCGCGCCGACGCCGAACGCGATGTGCTTGTTGGGACGCCGCCGGATGTCGAAGGTGTCCGGGTCGGCGAACACGGTCTCGTCGCGGTTGGCCGACGCCAGCCACACGACGACGGCGTCCCCCGCGCGGATCGGCACGCCCCGGATCTCAACGTCGCGGGTGGCGTGGCGCATGAAGTGCTGGGTGGGCGAGGCCCAGCGCAGTGCCTCCTCCACGCCGCTGCCGAGCAGTTCCGGGTGGGCCGCCCAGTCGTCCAGGACGGCGGTCCCGGCCAGTTCGGCCATCGCCGCGATCGGCGGCTGGGCGGTGGTGACGGTCGCTCCGAGCAGCAGGCTGTAGCAGTTGGACACGATCTCGCCGGGCGACAGTCGGCGTCCGTCCAGTTCCATGGTGAGCAGCACGCTGATCAGGTCGCCGCCCGGTGCGCGCCGACGCGCGGTGACGAGGTCCTGGAAGTAGGCGAACAGTTCGCGGTGGGCGGTCACGAGGGTGGCCCGTGGTCCGGCGGCGAGCTGGAACTCGGGGTCGTCCGCGGCGATGCAGGCGTGGGCGAGCAGGACCAGCCGCGGCCAGTCCTGCTCCGGTAGCGCCATCATGGTGCCGATCACCGCCATCGGCAGGGTGGCCATGGCGGCGGCGAAGTCGTACGGGCCGCCGTCGGCCAACGGCCGGAGCAGTTCGACGACGGCCCGGCGGATCGCCTCCCGGTCGTTCTCCACCGTCTTGATCGACAGCGCCTGCTGCAGCGGGCCGCGCAGGCGCGAGTGCCGGGGCGGGTCGGTCACGGCCATCTGCCGGCCGCCGGCGGGGTCGCCCTTGCCGAGGAGGTTGAGCAGGGTGCCCTGTTCGGAGGTGAACGTGTCGTGGTCGCGCAGGACCCGGTTGGCCTCGGCGTGGGCGACGATCGACCAGTAGCCGATGTCGCCGACCGGCTGCCAGCTCACCGGGGCGTCGCGGCGCAGCCGTCGCCACGCCTCGTGCGCCCCGCCCGAGAGGTAGAGGTCGGGGTCGATCAGATCGACCGGCTGCGGGGCGAGGACCGGGCAGCGCATGGTCGGGGGAACCGCCGTCATCGGAGCTGCCCCTCCCCCGCCTCGTCGGCCGGGTCCCCCGTCGGGCCGTCCGTCGGGCCGTCCGGGCCCGGCGTCCGCATCCGGGCGGTGAGCGCCGTCGCCAGCTCGGCAACGGTCGGCGAGAGGTACAGGGTCTGCGCGGGCAGGTCCACGTCGAACTCACGCTGGGTGGCGACCAGGAGGTCGGTGGCCAGCAGGGAGTGTCCGCCGAGGTCGAAGAAGTCGTCGTCGACGCCGACCGGTTCGACGCCGAGGGCGTCGCCCCACAACTCGGCCAGTCGCGTCTGCACCTCGGTGAGGGGCGGGACGAACTCGTTGGGCACGTTGCGCGGCACCCGGGTGGCGGTGGGCAGGGCCCGGCGGTCGATCTTGCCGTTGCGGTTCACCGGCAGCTCGGGACGGACGAGGATCGCCCAGGGGATCAGGTAGCCCGGCAGCCGGTCCCGCAGTTCGTGGCGCAGCCGCCGGCCGAGCTCGGCGTTGCCCGCCGGATCGGGTTCCGCGGGCACGACGTAGGCCAGCAGCCGGGTGCCGCCCGCGGGGTCGGGCTGCGGCAGCACGACCGCGTGCCGCACCCCGGCGAGCCGTTCCAGCTCGACCTCGACGGCTCGCGGTTCGGCGCGGTAGCCCTGGACCTTGACCTGGTCGTCCGCGCGTCCGACGAACTCCAGGGTGCCGTCGGGCAGCCATCGCACGAGGTCGCCGGTCCGGTACATCCGGGCGCCCGGCTCGGTCCCGAACGGGTCCGGCAGGAACCGTTCGGCGGTGGCGGCCGGGCGGCCCAGGTAGCCGCGGGCCAGGCCCGCCCCGGCCACGTACAGTTCCCCGCACTCGCCGACGGGCACCGGGCCGAGGTCGCCGTCGAGCACGGCGACCCTGGTGCCGCTGATCGGGCGGCCGATCGGCACGCTCCGCAGCTCCGGGAGGGTGCTGCTGGTCCAGCAGGTCGTGTACGTGGTGTTCTCGGTCGGTCCGTAGCCGTTGGTGAAGAGCAGCTGCGGGTGGCGGGCCAGCAGGTGCTGGACGTGGCTCGGGGAGGCCACGTCGCCCCCGGTGAGGACGTGCCGCACGTCGGCGAACGCCTCCGGGTGGGAGCTCGCCATCTGGTGGAAGAGCCCGGTGGTCAGCAGCAGGACCGTCACGCGCTCGGCCCGGACGACGCGCGCCACGTGCTCCAGCGTGATGGCGACCGGGGGGAAGAGGACCAGTCGGCAGCCGTTGACGAGGGGGGCCCAGATCTCGAACGTGGACGCGTCGAACGCGACCGGCGCGAGGTGGAAGAAGACGTCCTCGGCGCGGACGTCCATCCAGTCCGCGCCCCGGACGAGCCGGTCGATCGCCCGGTGGGGCACGCCGACGCCCTTGGGCTCGCCGGTGGAGCCCGAGGTGTAGCTGACGTAGGCGAGCCGGTCCGGGTCGCCGGGGCGGGCCGGAACCGCCGGCCCGGTGGCCGGCTCCCGCGCCGGGCGGCCTTCCGTCACCGTGACGACGGTGCCGGGCAGCTGCTCCCGCAGGGCCTCCTCGGTGATCACCATGCCCGCGCCGGCGTCCTTGAGCAGCAGCGCGTGGCGGCTCGCCGGGTCGTCCGGTTCGAGTCCGAGGTACGCCCCGCCGGCGACGAGGACGGCGAGCAGGGCCACGATCAGCTCCGGCGAGCGCGGCACCAGCACGCCCACGACGTCCTCCTGCGCCAGTCCGGCCGCTCGCAGGCGCCCGGCGAGCCGGTGGGCGCGGTCGTTGAGCTGCTGGTAGGTCAGGGTCCGTCCGTCGCAGGTGACGGCGGGCGCGTGCGGGGCCCGCTCCGCCTGTTCGGCGACCAGTTCGTGGATGGCCCGGGCGTCGAACGGCGGCCGTCCGCTGCCGACGAACGCCGGGATGTCGGAGGTGAAGACGGTCTTGGTCAACTGCTTCCCGCTTTCCTGTGCTGAAGTGTCCCCGTCGGGGTTGGACGCGCGACCGGGTGGGCCGTCGCCGTTGGCGCCGCTGCAGTTGCTGTGGCCATTGCAGTTGCTGTGGCCGCTGTGGCCGTGACTCAGACCGCGGGCACGTGGAAGAAGGTGTCCCGCGCGGCGATGCGGCCCTGCGGCGTCATCCGGAAGAAGTCCGCGAACCGCAGCTCGACCTCACCGCCGTCGTGCAGCACGCCGCGGAACAGGCCGTGCACCGCCACCTCGTCGTCGGTCGTGACCACGGTGGCCAGGGTGTGCACGCCGGTGCGGATCACCCGCTGGTCGCGGTAGAAGCGTTCCAGTTCGGCGTGCCCGACCATGGGCCGGTACCCGGGGCGGTGGTAGCGGGCGTCCGGGGTGAACAGGGCGACCAGCGCGGGCACGTCCCCGGCGTCGACGAGCTGGTAGTACCGGCGGACCTGGGACACCCCCAGTGCCGGGGCCGTCGGGGATGCTGCCGCGATCGGGGATTCAGGTGGTGCCGGCGCTGCCGGTGTGTCGTCGGGCTGGGAGAGGGTGTGGGCCATGCCGAGGTGCTTCCTGTGATCGCTGTCGGAGCTGCCAGAGCTGTCGGAACTGTCGGAACTGTCAGAGCTGTCGGAGTCGGGTACGTGGTGAGAGGTCCGGTACGGCCGCGGCGTCCGGGGCGTCGTCGAGCGCGTCGACCAGGCGCGCCGGCGTGGGCGCCTGGAACAGGGCGCCGAGGGTGAGTTCGCGGCCGAACCTCACCCGCACCCGGTTGACCAGCCTGGTCGCGAGCAGGGAGTTGCCGCCCAGCGCGAAGAAACCGTCGTCGACGCCCACCGCGGGCCGGCCGAGCACCTCGGCGAACAGCGCGCACATCGTCCGCTCCGCCGGGGTGCGCGGCCCGGGACCGGACGGTGCCGGTGCGAGGTCCGGGACGGGCAGCGCGGCCCGGTCGATCTTCCCTCTGGGGGTCAGCGGAAAGGCGTCGAGCGTGACGATCACCGAGGGCACCATGTAGTCCGGCAGCACCGCCGAGGCGTGCTCCCGCACCGACGCCGGGTCGAGCCCCGAGTCCCCGGCCGGGACGACGTAGCCGATCAGACGCCGTCCGGGCGGGGCACCCGGGCCGGCGACCACGGTCGCCTGGGCGACGGCGGGGTGCCCGGCCAGCACCGCCTCGATCTCGCCCGGTTCGATGCGGAACCCGTGGAGCTTGACCTGCTCGTCCGCGCGGCCGAGGAACTCCAGTTCCCCCTCCGCGTTCCAGCGGACCACATCGCCCGTGCGGTACATCCGCTCCCCCGGTTCGCCGAACGGGCACGGCACGAACTGGCCTGCCGTGCGGCCGGGGTCGTTCAGGTACCCGCGCGCCACGCCCGCACCGGCGACGTACAGCATGCCGGCCACCCCCGGCGGCACCGGCGACAGCGCCTCGTCCAGGACGTACACCCGCCTGTTGTCCATCGGCCGGCCGAGGGGGACGACGTCGGGCACGGCCTCGCCGGGGCGGAGCACCCGGCGCGTGGTGAACGTGGCGGCCTCGGTCGGGCCGTACCCGGCGACCACCACGGAGTCCGGACAGCGTGCCAGGACGCGCCGTACCGCGTCGGCCGGCACGATGTCACCGCCGGTCCACACCTGGCCGACCCCGGCCAGCGTGCCGGGGGACTCCTCGGCGAGCACCCGGAACAGCCCGGCCGTCAACCACAGTGCGCCGACCCGGTGGTCGACGATCAGCCGGTGGAGGTCGGAGAGCGCCAGCTCCCCGGGCGGGGCCACGACCACCCGGCCCCCGTTGAGCAGCGGTACCCACCACTCGAAGGTCGAGGCGTCGAAGGCGTGCGGGGAGTGCGCGAGCACGCGCGGGCCGCCCTGTTCGCGCCAACAGCCCTGCGCGGTCATGCTGATGACGTTGCGGTGGCTCAGGGCCACCCCCTTCGGCGTGCCCGTGGACCCCGAGGTGTACAGCACGCACGCCAGATGGTCCGGGCGCAGCGGCACCACGGGGTCGGTGGCCGGCTCCTCGGCGAGGCCGGGGTCGGCGTCGACGACGACCACCGGTGTGCCGTGGGACGGTGTGTGCTCCCGGGTGGCCCGGTGGGTGAGCAGCACCGCCGCCCCGGTGTCGTCCAGGACGCGCCGCAGGCGGGCCGTCGGGGCCCGGGTGTCCAGCGGCACGTAGGCGCCGCCGGCCTTGCCGATCGCCAGGACCGCCACCACCACGTCGGCGGAGCGTTCCATGAGCACGGCCACCGTGCTGTCGCAGCGGACGCCCAGGGCGATGAGCCGGTGGGCCAGCCGGTTGGCCCGGGCGTTCAACTCCGCGTAGGACAGCGTGGTTTCCCCGCACACCACGGCGGGCGCGTCGGGTGTGCGCGCGGCCTCGGCCGCGAAGGCCAGCGGCACCGTCGGGTGCGGCAGCGGCCGAGTGGTGCGGTTGCCGGCCACGACGGTCCGGTGCCGTTCCGCCTCGGTGAGGAGGTCGGGCCGGCCGATCGGCCGGTCCGGGTCGGCGGCCACCGCGTGCAGGAACCGGAGGAACCGCTGCTGGTGGGCGGCGAGTTCGGCCTCGGAGTAGAGCGCGGGGTTCGCGTCGACGTCGAGCCGGGGTTCGGTGCCGTCGGAGCGGTCGTAGACGGAGAACGAGAGGTCCTCGACCGGCCCGTTGGACAGGTTGTGCACGGTGGCCCGGACCCCCGCGAAGTCCAGGCGGTAGTAGAAGGACATGATGTTGACGACGGGCCCGAAGAGGACCCGCTCCGAGCGTGCCGGGTCCAGCTCCCGGCGCAGGTCCTCGCTGCGGTGGCGCTGGTGCGGGCGCAGCGCGGCGACCTCCTCGGCCACCTGTCGCGCGAGGGCGGACAGACCCTGTTCGGGGTGCACGCTCAGCCGCAGCGGCACCACGTTCGCGACCATGCCGGGGACGGCCGGTACGGAGGAGCCGGTGCGCCCGGTCACCGGCATGCTGAGCACGATGTCCCGTTCGCCGCTGAGGCGGTGGAGGTACGCGGCGACCGTCGCGGTGAAGGCGGTGGGCCAGCTCGCCCCGGCGGGTCGCGCGGCCCGCCGCAACGCGGCCAGGGTGGGCGCGTCGAGGCTGCCGGTACGGCGCAGGAAGCCGTCCGAGGCGGCCGCCGAGCGGCTGGCGAGGCTGACGGGATCCGGTCGGCCGGCCAGCCGGGCCGCCCAGAACTCCCGGTCCTGTTCGGGCTGCTGCGATGCGTGGTGGGCGGCGTCGTGCGCCAGCAGGAGGCTCAGCGGCCCGAAGGCCGGTCCTGCCCCGCCCCTGCCCTCGACCAGTCCGGTGTAGGTCTTGGCGACGCGGCGCGCGATCAGCGACATGCTGAAGCCGTCGACCACGATGTGGTGGACGCGCTGGTACCAGAGGAAGCGGTCCGGCGCGACGGTGAACAGGGCCTGGCGGAACAGCGGGTCCCGGGTGAGCCCGACCGGTGTGGACAGATCGGCGCGCATCCAGCGCTCGGCCGCCCGCAGCGGATCCGGTGTCGACGTGAGGTCGACGTGGTGCATCGTCCAGTCGGGCGCCGGGGTGACGACCTGCCGGGGGCCGTCGGCACCGTCGGTGAGGCGGACGCGCAGTGACTCCGTCTCGTCCACCACGCGCCGCACGGCCGTCTCGAACAGCTCCGGGTCGATCGGCCCGGGGATGTCCACGTACTCGCCGGTGTTGTAGGCGGGGCTGCCGGGGCGCAGGTGGTGGGCGAACCAGATGCCGGACTGCGCCGACGACAGCGGCAACTCGTGTCCGTCGCTCATCCGAGCTCCTCCAGGACGGCCGACAGCGCGTCGGCGAAGGGCGCCACATGGGGCGGCGAGAGCATGTCGTGGTGGTTGCCGGGGACCTCGACCACGTTCAGCGCCCCGCGGGTGCGTTCCCGCCACCGGGCGGGGACGACGACCGGGCCGGCCAGCGAGGGGTGGGCCTCGGCGCTCGTGAACAGGTGGATCGGTGTCCGCAGCCGTGCCGTCGACCGGTAGCGTCGGGCGGCCTCGCCGTTGGTGGTGAAGACCCGCACCATGCGTTGCAGTTGTTCGGTGCGCCCCCGCCGGGGAAGGCGCTCACCGGAGTTCGCGTCGTGGAGCAGCAGGGAGAGGACGTCCTGCTCGTCGAGCCCGTGGAGGTCCCCGGCCGACCCGTCGGCGGCTCCGGCGGTGGACGCGGGCGCTCCGGCGTCGATGATCCCGAGGAATCCCGGGGGGTTCCCCTGTTCCTCCAGCAGGCGGGCCATCTCGAAGGCGACCAGCCCGCCGAAGGACCAGCCGGCCAGCAGGTACGGGCCGTCGGGCAGGACGGACCGCAGCTCCCGCAGGTAGCGCTGCGCCTGCTCCTCGACGGTGGCCAGGGGCGGCTCGTCGGTGTTGTAGCCGACGGCCTCCAGGCCGTGGACGGGCCGGGCGCCCGCAGGGGATGCGGCGAGGCGCCCGGTGAGCTGTCCGGCCAGCTGGAGGAAGGAGCACACGTCGCCGCTCTGCGGGTGCACCAGGATCAGCGGCGCCCGGCGGCGGTCCCCCTCGGCCAGCGGGACGACGAGCCGGCGCAGCGCCCGGGACGCGTCGGGCAGTTCCGCGCACAGGCCCTCGACGGTGGGGTGGCGGAACACCGTGTTCAGCGGCACGGTGACCCCCCACTCCCGCCGGATCGCCTCCACCAGCTCGACCGCCCTGAGGGAGTGCCCTCCCAGCGCGAAGAAGTCGTCCCGGACGCCGACCCGCGGGGTGCCCAGCACACGCTCCCAGATCCCGGTCATCAGGAGTTCCGGCAGGTCCCGCGGCGGTAGCGCACCGGCCTCGTGGCCGTGGCGGGCGGGCGCGGGCAGGGCCCCGCGGTCCACCTTGCCGTTGGTGGTCAACGGGATCCGGTCGAGCGCGGTCAGCGTCGTGGGCACCATGAACTCGGGCAGGGTCTCGCGCAGGGAGCGCCGCAGGTCCCCCAGGTCACCGGGCCGGTCCTGCCACACCAGGTAGCCGGCGAGTTCGGCGTCCGTCCCGCTGCCGCGCACCGTCACCGCGGCCCTGGCGACACCGGGCTGCGCGCACAGCGCGGCCTCGATCTCGCCCAGCTCGATGCGGTATCCCCGGATCTTCACCTGCTCGTCGGTGCGGCCGAGGAAGACGAGGCTGCCGTCCGGCAGGTACCGCGCCAGGTCGCCGGTCCGGTACAGCCGGCCGCCGGCCGCGCCGAAGGGATCCGGCACGAAGCGCTCGGCGGTCAGCCCCGGCCGGTTGGCGTAGCCGCGGGTGACGCCGACCCCGCCGATGTGGATCTCCCCCGGTACGCCGACGGGCACCGGGGCGCCGGCCGGGTCCAGCAGGTGGATCCGGAGGTTGCCGAGCGGCCGGCCGATCGGCACGGACCCGCCCGGGCGGGCCAGGTCCCGTTCGGCGTCCACGCGCCGGGTGACACAGCCGACGGACGCCTCGGTGGGACCGTAGCCGTTCCACAGTGTGGAGACCCGGTCGAGGAGCCGCCGGGCCAGGGCGGGCTGGAGCGCTTCACCCACGCAGATCGCCTGGAACCGGCCGCCCTGCCATCCGCCGTCCAGCAGCAGGAGCCAGGTGGCGGGTGTGGCCATGAGCGTGGTGACGCCGAACTCGCGCATCATCTCCGTCAGGCGCGGGCCGTCGACGGCGACCTCCGACGGGGCGATCACCACGCTCGCGCCCCAGGCCAGGGGCATGAGCACCTGCGGGACGATGACGTCGAAGGAGATCGAGGCCACCGAGGCGACGACGTCGTCCCCACCGAGGTCCAGCTGCCGGCCGCGGACCACCAGGTAGTTGACCACGCCCTCGTGCGGGACCAGCACGGCCTTGGGGCGGCCGGTCGAACCCGAGGTGTAGATCGAGTACGCCAGGTTGGCGGGCGTCGCGAGCGGTGGCAGCGGGTCATCCGGCCGGGCCGCGATGAGCCGGGCCTCGGTATCCATCCGCACCGTCGCGGCGCCGTGGCTCGGGAGCCGGTCGGCCAGGGAGTCCTGGGTGAGCAGCAGCGGCACGTCGGCGTCGGCGAGCATGAACGACATGCGCTGCGCCGGGAGGTCCGGGTCCAGCGGCAGGTAGGCGGCGCCCGACTTGAGGACGGCCAGCAGGGCCACGACCAGGTCCGCCGAGCGCGGCAGGCACACGCCGACCAGGCGTTCCGGCCGTGCTCCGCGGGCTCGTAGGTGCCGGGCCAACCGGTTGGCCCGGCGGTCGAGTTCCCGGTAGGTCAGTCGCTCGGCGCCGCAGCGGACCGCCACCGCGTCGGGGGTCCGCCGGGCCCGCTCCTCGACCAGCTCGTGCACGCAGAGGTCCGCGGGAAAGGGCTCGTCGGTGGCGTTGGCGGCCACCATCAGCGCTTCGCGTTCGGCCTCGGTGAGCAGTTCCAGGCGCGAGACGGGACGGTCGGGATCGCCGGCCGCGGCGTCCAGCAGCCGGAGGTAGTGGCCGACCAGGCGCTCCACGCTCGCGCGGTCGAACAGATCGGTGTCGAAGGCCACCGTCCCGGTCGTCCCGCCCGTGCCGGCCGGCCCGTCGGCGATCACCAGGCTGAGGTCGACCTTGGCCGTGCCGTTGTCGACCTCGATCCGTTCGACCTCCGTCCCCGGCAGCCGGAGGGAGGCGGTCGGGTCGGACAGGCCGGCGAACATCACCTGGAACAGCGGGTTGCGGTCGAGACCGCGGGCCGGCCGCAGCTCCTGCACCAGCCGCTCGAACGGCACGTCCTGGTGCGCGTAGGCGTCCGCGGCGGTCCGGCGGACCCGATCGAGCAGCTCGGCGAAGCTCGGGTCGCCCGCGAGGTCGGTGCGGATGACCACGGTGTTGATGAACGAGCCCACCAGCGGGTCGAGTTCCGGACGGGTGCGGCCCGCGACCGGGGTGCCGACCGCCACGTCCGACTGCCCGCTGTAGCGGGCGAGCAGGGCCTGGAACGCGGCGAGCAGCGTCATGAACATCGTCGCGCCGTGCCGCCGGCCCAGCAGCCGCAACCGCCCGGCCAGCTCCTCGGGCACCGTGAAGGTGATCCGCTCGCCCCGGCCCGCGCGGACCGGTCCGCGCGGACGGTCGGTGGGCAGGTCCAGCGGCGACAGCCCGGACAGCTGTGCGCTCCAGTAGTCCAGTTGGCGCTGCAGGCGTTCGCCGGAGAGGCGGGCCCGCTGCCAGTGGGCGAAGTCCGCGTACTGGATCCGCAGGGGCGGCAGCTCGTGCTCGCGGCCTTCCAGCCGGCTCCGGTACATCGCCGACAGGTCGTCCCACAGCAGCGGCATCGACCAGCCGTCGACCGCGATGTGGTGGACGACCACCACCAGGACGTGTTCGTCCTCGTCGACCCGCAGCAGTGCCGCGCGCAGCAGCGGGGCGGTGGCCAGGTCGAACGGGCGCAGGATCTCGGCGTGGACGAGATCGAGGGCCAGCCGCGTCCGGTGTTCCGCGGGCTCGGCCCGCAGGTCCGTGACGGGCAGGTCGAGCGGCCGGGCCGGCTCGACCGAGGGGACGGGGCGCCCGTCCCGCTCGGGGAAGGCGGTGCGCAGGACTTCGTGGCGCCGCACCAGCTCGGTGAGGCTGTGGCCGAGGGCGGCCACGTCCAGCGGGCCGCGCAGCCGGAAGACCTCGTGGACGTTGTACATCGCGGGGCCGTTGGACAGCCGCTCGATCAGCCACATGCGTTCCTGGGTGAACGACGTCACCTGTGCGCCCTCCGGGCGGCGTGGGACCGCGTCCCCCGGCTCGCCCTCGGCGGCCCTGCTCCGGGCCGCGCGGACGCGTTGGTCCAGCAGGGCCCGGGTGGTGGCCGGCGGGGAACCGACCGGCCGGCCGGGTTCGGATCGACTGTGCGGTGCCTTCACGGGTGACGGGCCTTTCCGGCGGGGAGCGGTTCGGCTTCGGCGGGAAGCGCTTCGGCTTCGGCGAGGAGTGGTTCCGCTTCGGCGGGACGTGGTTCCGCTTCGGCGGCGCCGAGGTCCACCAGCAGCGCCGCGTCGACGGCGTCGGCGAGTTCGGCGACGGTCGGGTGGAAGAACAGCAGGGTGACCGGCAGTTCGAGGTCGAGTGCCCGGCCGAGTCGGGACATGATCTTCGACGCGAGGAGCGAATGGCCGCCCAGCTCGAAGAAGTCGCCGTGCACGTCGTCCGGGGCGGCACCGAGCACCTCGGCCCAGATCTCCAGCACGAGAAGCTCGGTCTCGGTCGCGGTCCTCGCGACGGGAGCGACGGGAGCGCCGGCCCGGTCGGCACCGGACCGCGGGGCCGCGGGCGGCACGGCGGCAGTGGCGGAGCGGCTCGCACGGAGGCCGGGAGGGGTCTCCCATGCCGATACCGGCCGTTCGGGGCTGCCGACGAGCTGGTCGAGCAGCGCCCTGAAACCCTCGGAGAGCTGCCGCACCGTGTCGCGCTCGAAGAGGTCGGTGGCGTAGCGGATGACGCCGGTGATGCGGTCTCCGCGGTCCGTCAGGGAGACCTCGATGTCGAACTTCGCCACCTCGTTCGGTATCCGATGGTCGCTCACCTCGATCCCCGGGAGGCCGGACGGGAGCGCGGGCGGATCCTCCAGCTGGAACATGACGGTGAACAGCGGGTGCTGGCCGAGATCGCGTTCGGGCCGCAGCTCCTGCACCAGCCGTTCGAAGGGGACGTCCTGGTGGGCGTAGGCCTCCACCGCGCACCGCCGTACCCGGGCGAGCACGTCGGTGAAGCCGGGGTCGCCGGACAGGTCGGTGCGCAGGACGAGCGTGTTGACGAAGAAGCCGATCAGCGGCTCCACCTCGATCCGGGTCCGTCCGGAGATCGGCGTCCCCACCGTCACGTCGGCCCGTCCCGTGCAGCGCGCCAGCAGGACCTGGAAGGCGGCCAGCAGTGTCATGAACGGCGTGACCTCGTGGGCGCGCCCCAGTGCGCGGACGCGGTCGGCGAGTTCGGCGGGAATCTCGATCTCGACCTGGTCGCCCCGGCCCGACCAGACCGCGGGGCGGGCCCGGTCCGTCGGGAGCACCGACAGGCCGAGGTCGGCCAACTGCTCGCGCCAGTAGGAGAGTTGCTCCTGCAGCGCGGCTCCGTCCTGGTTGTTCCGTTGCCAGTCCGCGAAATCGGCGTACTGGACGGGCAGGTCCGCCAGGGCGATCGGCCGGCCTTCGACGGCGGCACCGTATCCGGCGGAGATCTCCTCCCACAGCACCGACAACGACCAGCCGTCACAGGCGATGTGATGGATCACCAGGAGCAGCAGGTGGTCGTCGGGGGCGGTGCGGATCAGTCGGGCCCGCAGCATCGGAGCGGTCCCGAGGTCGAACGGGGTCGCCAGATCGGCGGCCATCAGCTCCCGGACCCGCTGCCGGGCCTGCTCCGCCGGGGCATGCGTCAGATCGGTGATCGTCGGCACGAAGCTCCCGACCGGGTCCGTGACGTGGCGCGGTCCGTCGCCGGAGTCGACGATCCTGCCGCGCAACACCTCGTGGCGCCGCACGACTTCGGTCAGCGCCCGGACGAGCGCGTCCTGGTCCAGCCGGCCGCGCAGGCGGACCGCGGTCGGGACGTTGTGGTCCGGCCGACCCGGCCGCAGCCGGTCGAGGAACCACAGCCGTTGCTGGGCGAAGGACAACAGGGTCGGAGCGTGCGCGCGCCGATCGGAGCCAGGCATGACGGATCCACCTTTCACGGCGATCGGGAACGCTCGAACGCCCCGGAAATCCCCTCGCCGATTCGCTACATCGCGATCAGTACGGCGGATAGTAGGCAGCTCCCGTCTCACTCCGCAAGACAGGAAACGGAGTTGCAGGCATCAAGACAATCTTTACGCCAGTCCACCGGATTCCTTATGTAGATCGAACACGCTCGACGGCTAGCATCGGCGCGATCGGCCGCGAGACCGCCTCTGACGTGCCGTCATGACCCCGGTCGAGCAACCCACTTCCGTGGACGGGCGCCACGTGATAATTCTTCTTTCACCAGGTGGACGGCCGGGTGAGCCCCTTTCGTGTCGGCCCCAACAATGTTCCGAATGAGATCGGTGAACCCGTTGCATGAACTCATCCGTTGAATATGAACTCACTTCGTTCGCATGAACTCGGAGAAGGCATGACGCAGCAGCAGAGCCTGGTGGGTTCATTCGTCTCGCACGCCACCGGCCATCCCGGCGATCCGGCGCTGGTGTGGCACGGAGAAGAGACGACCTACGGTGAACTCCACCGACTGGCGGAGCGGGAACGCGCCCGGATCGGCCGGCTCGCCCCGGACGAGGACGAGCCGATCGGCATCCTGGCCGCCAAGTCGCCCTCGACGATCGCCCTGGTGCTCGCCTGCCTGCTCGAAGGGCGGCGCTTCCTGCTGCTGCCGGCCCCCACGCCGGAGGGGCGGACGTCCCACGCGTTGGTCGAGCGGGCCGGAATCCGGCACGTCCTGACTCCGGACAGCCCCCGGGCGCCCGGGCCGGGCGCCGGGGACCGGCCGGCGGAACCGGGGGCGGAACCGGGGGCGGCGCGCGATACGGAGCCCGCCGACATCTCCTTCATGTTCACCACCTCCGGTTCCACCGGGCAGCCGAAGATCGTGCCGCTGAGTACGGGGGCGGTGGACCGCTTCACCACCTGGGCCGGCGAGCGGTTCGGCATCCGTCGGGGGACCACGGTCCTCAACTACGCCCCGCTCACCTTCGACCTGTGCCTGCTGGACATCTGGACCACGCTCAAGTACGGCGGCCGCGTCGTCCTGGTCGATCCGGCCCGGGCCACCCACCCGGGCCACCTGCTGGACCTCGTCTCCCGCCACCGGGTCCAACTCGTCCAGGCGGTACCGATGTTCTACCGGCTGCTGGTCGACGCGGCCACCGGGAGCGGCCGGCGGCTCGACACGGTCGAGCACGTCGTCTTCACCGGTGACAGCATGCCCGCCCGCTGCCTGGCCGAACTTCCGCACCTGTTCACCGGCGCGCGGCTCTACAACGTCTACGGCTGCACCGAGACCAACGACAGCTTCCTGCACGAGGTCGACGGCACCGAGCCGGCGGACGGCCCGGTGCCGATCGGGCGCCCGCTGCCCGGCGTCCACGCGGTGATCGTCGACGCCGACGGCGGGATCGTGACCGGGCCGGGAACCGGCGAGCTCCATGTCGCGACGCCGTTCCAGACCGCCGGCTACCTGGACCGGGAGCAGAACGCCGACAGGTTCGCGACCCACCGCCACGAAGGGGAGACGCGGCGCTACTTCCGCAGCGGCGACCTCGTGCGGCGCGACCGGGACGGCCGCATCACCCTGGAAGGCCGGAACGACCACCAGGTCAAGGTCCGTGGCACACGGGTCAACACCCATGAGGTCGAACAGGTGCTGCTCGCCCATCCCGACGTCGTCGAAGCGGCCGTACTGGCCGTGCCCGACCCGGTGGCCGGCCGCCTGCTGCGGAGCGTGGTCCGTCGCGCCCCGGACAGTCGGCTGAACTCGCTGGCGCTGCGCCGGCACTGCGCACAACGGCTTCCGCTCACCGCGGTCCCCTCGACCCTGCTGATCACGGACGACCCGCTGCCCAGGACGTCCACCGGAAAGATCGACCGCACTCCCATCGAGCGCACCTGCTCCCCGTCCCAGCTCCAGTCCCAGCTCAGCGAACCCCAGCCCAGCGAAGGAACGGCCACGTGAAGCACGCCGCGACAGTCACCCGGTTCATCATCGAGGAGTTCCTGCCGGACGTCGGCGCGCACGAGCTGGACTCCGACTACGACCTCGTGGACGGCGGGGTCATCGACAGCCTCGGCCTGCTCAAGACGATCGCCTGGCTCGAGGACCGCTTCGACCTGCGCGTCGAGGAGTTCGACCTCGACCCGGACAGCTTCCGCTCCGTCGCCTCGATCAGCAGGTTCATCGAAGAGGCCCAGCCGCACCGGACGGACTCCCACTAGCCATGCACGAGGTACTGCGAGCGCTGATCGACCGGGACCGCACCGTCGACCAGGAGCTGTGGGGGTCCTTCTGGGACCAGCTGCGCGACGGCGCGCTGCGGTCCGGCGAGACGGTGGCGCTGCTGTCATCGCTGTCCACCCGGATGCCCGATCCGGACACGCTGGTCGCGATGCTCCGCTCCCTGGACGAGCGACGGCCGGCCGTCCCCGCGCGGCTGGACGGCGCGGCCAACATCGTCGGCACCGGAGGCGGGCCGGCCACGTTCAACATCTCCACCGCGGCGGCGTTCGTCGCCGCGGCCCTGGGCGTCCGCATCGTCAAGACGGGATCCCGCGCCTATACGAGCAGCTGCGGCTCCCACGATCTGCTCGACCGTCTCGGCATCGGCAGGACCACCTCGTACGAGCAGACCGAGGTCCAGCTGGAACGCTTCGGCATCGCCTTCCCGGGGAACTTCGTCTACCCGCGGGAGGTGGCGCTGCTGGCCCGGAGCATCGTGCCGATGGACCTGCGGATGATCGGCGGATTCATCAACTCCGTCGGCCCCTTCCTCGCCGCGGTGCCGGTCTCCGCCCAGCTCGTCGGCGTCTCGGACCGTTCGCTGGTGCCGACTCTGGGCCATGTCGCCGCCACCGTCGCCGGCCGGCGGATCTGGCTGTGCTCCAACGAGCTGGGCATCGACGAGCTCGTCGGTTCCGTCGACAACACCGTCCTCACCAATGACGGCACCGACGGGATCCGGCTGCCGGCCGAGGCTCCGGGGACCGGGACCGGGACCGGGATCGGGACCGACGCGATCGCCGAACTGCGGCCGGCCGGAAGGGGCGAGGACGTGGTCGACCACTTTCTCGGCGTGCTCTCCGGGGAGGGGACGGATCTCGCGACGCGGACCGTCCGCCTGAACGCCGCCGCGCTGGCCGTCGCGAGCGGGCTGGTCGACGGGTGGCCGGAGGCGATCGGGGCCGCCGACGACGCCCTGCGCAGCGGCGCCGCCCGCGAGCTCGTCGAGCGCCTGCGCGCCCGACCGGCGCGCCGCACGGCGGCCGCGGCGCGTGCGTGGTGAGCGGGTTCTTCGCACACCGGCCGCCGGACCGGCCCGGCCTGGCGATGTTCCTCAACGCCGGAGACCCGCCGCTGCCGGTACTGGCCGACGTCATGCGGATGCTCGACGACTGCCGGGTGGACTGCCTGGAGCTGGCGGTGCCCTTTCCCCACTCGGTCACCGACGGGCCCGTCATCCGCCGATCGGCGCAGCGGGCCCTGGCCGACGGGGGCGGACTCGACGAGGTGCTCGACTTCCTCGGCGGGATCCTGCCCCGGCTGCGCCACCTGCGGGTGGCTCTGCTGGCCGACTGGAGCCACACGGTCAGGGACCTGACCGTGCCCGTGTTCGTCCGGCGGGTCGCCGACTCGGGCGTCCACGGGCTGCTGGTCCACGGCCTGCCACCGCGGCTACGGGCCGGCTGCCTGGAAGCGGTGCGGGAGGCGGGGCTGCCCATGGTCGCCACCTGCTACGCCGCGTCGACGGCCGAGGTGAAGGCCGCGGCCGCCGAGTGCGCCACCGCGTACCTGTACCTGGTGGCCCACTACGGCCGCAGCGGCGGCAGGCTCACGGCCGACCACCGGGAGCTGGCCGCCGCGCTGGCCGAACTGCGGAAGGCGACCGCCGTACCGATCGCCGTCGGGTTCGGCGTCCGCTCCGGGGCGGACGTCGACCTGCTGCACGGCCTGGGTGCCGACGCCGCGGTCGTGGGCAGCGCCGGGGTCGCCCGGATCGAGCAGGCCCTCGCCGAAGGGGCCGACGTGGTCGAGGAGTTCCACACCTTCGTGCACACCCTTTCGCCGTACTCAGCCAACACCAGGAGGCACACCCGATGATCGTCCGACGTCTTGACGAAGCGAAGACCGTGGACTGGGGCAACGGGCTCAGCCGCAGGTTCCTGCTCGAATCCGACGGCCTGGGCTACACGATGACGGACACCACCGTCCGCGCCGGCACCAAGTCGAGGCTGGAGTACCGCCGCCACCTGGAGGCCTGCTACTGCATCGAGGGGACGGGCGAGGTCGTGGACGCCGACGGCACGTCCCACCCGATCGAGCCGGGCACGCTGTACGCGCTCGACCGGCACGACGCCCACTTCCTGATCGCGAGCCAGGACGAGGACCTCCGCCTGGTCTGCGTGTTCTCGCCCGCGCTGCGCGGCGACGAACGCCACAACCTGGACTCGGCCGAATTCTCCGAGTACTGACAGGACCGACAGGACTGACGGGACCGACAGATGATCAGGTGGAACGCCGACCAGATCGCCCTGGGCGAGGGGATCGCCCAGTGGTGCGAGGAACTCAGCTCGGGCCATCTCGAAGGGGACGCCGAAGGCGCCTTCCCGTGGGACAAGTGGAAGCTGATCAGGAGGTCCGGAATCCTCGGCCTGCCGTTCGACGAGCAGTGGGGCGGGCTGGGCCAGGACCTGCTCACCACCATGCACGTGCTCGAACAGCTCGGTACCGGATGCCGTGACGGCGGACTGAACTTCTCGGTCGCCACCCACCTGGTCGGCGCCGGGGTCCCGCTGCAGCGGTTCGGATCGCCGGCGCTCAAGGCGCGTTACCTGCCGGGGATCTGCTCGGGAGAGACGATCGGGGCGCACGCGATCAGCGAGACCGAGAGCGGCTCCGACGCGCTGGCGATGAGGACCACGGCCACCCGCGAGGACGACGGCTTCGTGCTGCGGGGCGGCAAGTCCTTCATCACCAACGGCCCGGTGGCCGACGTGTTCGTGGTCTACGCGCGCACCCACCCCAACGGCGGCCCGCTCGGCATCACCGCCTTCGTCGTGGAGCGGGACACCCCGGGGCTCGTCGTCGGGCCGCCCGTCGCCACCATGGGACTGCGGACCGCTCCGCTGGGCGAACTGCACTTCGACGACTGCAGGGTCCCCGCGTCCGCCGTGATCGGCCGGGTCGGATCCGGGTTCCTGGTCCTGGACCACGTGATGAAGTGGGAGATCCTCTGCTCCTTCGTCATCAACACCGGGCAGATGCGGTACCGGCTCGACCGCTGCGTCGAGTACGCCAAGGAGCGCGTCCAGTTCGGCCATCCGATCGGCTCGTACCAGTCGATCTCCCACAAGCTGGTGGACATGAGCATCGGCCTGGACACCGCGCGGAAATGGCTGTACGACACGGCGGTTCGGCTGACGGAGGGCGAGAACGTCACGAGGGACATCGCCGTCAGCAAGCTCGTCGCCAGCGAGAGCAACCTCTCCTCCGCGCTGGCCGCCGTGCAGATCTTCGGCGGCAGCGGGTACCTGGCCGAGTACGGACTGGAGAAGGACGTGCGCGACGCGGTCGCCGGCCCGATCTACTCGGGCACCTCGGAGATCCAACGCAACCGCGTCGCCGCCATGTTGGGGCTGTGACGCCTGATGCTGGTCAAGATCTGCGGAGCCGCCTCGGCCGGGGACGTGGCCTCGCTCGACAGCGCCGGAGCCGACCTGGTCGGCCTGTGGCACGGCGTTCCGGGGGGTCGCACAGAGCTGACGCTCCGTCAACTGACCGTGCTGGCGGACGTCGTGCACCGGACGGCGCGACTGCGTCCGGTCCTCGTGACCTTCCTGAACGACGCCGGGGCGCTGCGCGCGGCGACGGACGCGGCCCGGGTGCCGTGGGTCCAACTGCACGGCTACCAGCCGCCGGGTCTGGTCCGCGCGCTGAAGAGCACCACGGACCTCACCGTGGTCAAGGTGCTGCACCTCGGTACGGACACCCGCGCGGAGCGGTCCCTGATCGCGGCGTACGAGCGGGCGGGAACGGACCTCTTCCTGCTGGACACGGTGGCCGGGGACGGCCGGATCGGCAGTACCGGGCAACCGGCGGACCGCGCGGCCGTCCTCGGGATCGCGGACCGCCTCTCGCGCCCCTTCCTGCTGGCCGGCGGCATCACGGCCGGCAACCGGGAGGAGTACCGGGAGGTGGTCGACCACCCCCTGTTCCTGGGCATCGACGTGGACACGGCGGCCAGGGACCCCGACGGACGGCTGAGCACCGACCGGGTCACGGCCGTGCGGCGCGGCTGGCGAGCGGCGGACGGCAGCGGGGTGCCCGGATGACGGCCGAGTTCATCGAGGCGCTGCTGGACGCCCGCCGACCGGTGATCATGGAGCTCAAGCGGCAGGACGCCGCTGGAAACGACCTGTTCGGTGACAGGTCGGCCGCCCGCCTGGTCGCCGACTACCGGGACGTCGGCGCACCCTGCCTGTCCGTGGTGACCGGGCGGTGGTTCGGCGGCACCCAGGACCTGCTGCGCGAGGTCGTGGAGACGACGGACCTGCCCGTGCTGCAGAAGGACTTCATCACCCGCCGGAGCCAACTGCACCAGGCCCGCGAGAGCGGCGCCTCCGCGGTCCTGCTCACCGCCGCGCTGCTGCCCCGCGCCACCCTGGGCCACCTGGTCGACCTCGGCCTGCGCCTGGGCCTGACGCCGTTCGTCGAAGTCACCACCGAGGAGGAGATCAGCCGCGTGCCACGCGCCGAGGAGTGCGTGGTCGCGGTGAACAACAAGGACATCGCCACCCGCGAACGCGGCCCGGGCGACCTCGGCCGGAGCTCCTCGCTCCTGCCCGCGGTGCTGAACAGCGGCACCCGGTGCCCGGTGAGCGCCGGCGCCATCCGCTGCCCCGACGACGCCGCCCGCCTGCTCGGGGAGGGCTTCGCCGGTGTGCTCGTCGGGACGGGCCTCCTGCGCACCGCCGGCCTGCCGGGATGGCTGGACGGCCTCGACGCCCGCCTCGGCACCCGCCCCGACGCCGCCCCCGAACCGGCTCCACCCGTCCGCCGCCCGGCGGACCCCCCACCCACCAGCGACATCCGGAGGTAACGCCATGACCAGCGCGGCAACCGAGCAGTGGAAGGTCGTCGTCAACGACGAGGAGCAGTACTCGATCTGGTCCGCCGACCGCGAGTCGCCGGCGGGCTGGCACGAGGTCGGCGTACAGGGCGCGAAGGACGAATGCCTCGCGCACATCGAACGCGTGTGGACCGACATGCGCCCCCACAGCCTGCGCCTGCGGTCCGTCCCGGAGGACGGTGCGCAGTGAACCCGACGCTCGCACCGCACGGTGCGCGCCCGGCGACCGGGCCCGTGCTCTCCACCGCCCTGGACCTCCCGGAGTGCCGGGCCCGGGGCTGGGTCGTCGTCGACTCCGTGGTCGACGGCCTCGCCATGGGCGGCACCAGGATGACCCGGACGGTGACCGAGCAGGAGCTGACCGGGCTCGCCAGGGCGATGACCCACAAGCTGGCGCTGGTCGGCCTGCCCATCGGTGGCGCCAAGGCCGGCATCGCCCCCGACCCGGACGCCGGCGTCGAACGGGAGGCGGTGATGCGGGAGTTCGGCCGCGCCGCGGCCCCTCTGCTGCACGGCGGGGTGTATCTGGGCTGCGACCAGGGCACCACCTACGCCGACCGGCGGCTGGCCTTCGAGGCCGCCGGGTACGACGTCACCCGCCTCCCCGGCACCACCCGCCTCACCGTCGGCTGGGCCGAACTGTGGGACCACATGGCCGACATCACCGGGTTCGGCGTGGCCGTCGCGGTGCTCGGCGCCCTACGGGCCTCCGGCGCGCCGACCCCGCAGCGCATCGCGATCCAGGGCTTCGGCACCGTCGGGCGCGCGGTGGCCGGTCACCTGGCCGCCCACGGCCACCGGGTGGTGGCCGTGGCCGACGTCCGGGGCACCGTCGAGGACCAGCGCGGACTGCCCGTCACCGAACTCGCCGCGCTCACCAGCAGCGACGGCACGATCGACCGGAGCCGGCTGCCCGACCGGGTCACGGTCCACGGCCCCGGGCAGGCGTGGCTGCACGTCGACGCCGACGTGCTGGTGCTGGCGGCCTCCGCCTCCGCGGTCGACGAGGAGGCGGTGCCCGCGGTCCGGGCCCGTCTGGTGGTCGAGGGCGGGAACCTGAGCTGCACCGCACCGGCCCGCCGGCTGCTGCGCGAGGCCGGCCACACCGTCCTGCCGGACGTGGTCGTCAACGTCGGCGGCGCGGCGGCGACCGGGTGCGTGCTCACCGGGCTGGCCCCGTCCGACCTGCCGCTCCCGCAGCTGTCCGAGTGGCTGCGCGAGTGGGTCGCCGGCAGGATCGCCAGGAACTGCGAGCTGGTGCAGGAGCTGAGCGCCACGGGCAGCGCCGATCCGGTCGCACAGCTCCTCGGTTCGCGCGCCGCCCCGGCCGGGGCCGGCCCTGCCGACGCCCCCGCTCCGGCCGGGGCCCCCGGACCGGGGATCCCGACCGACCGGGCCCCCGGCCGGCAGCGCGGCTAGGAGAGCGAGGGCGTGGCCGCCGCGGCCCGGGTCTGCTCGGCACCGGAGCCGATCGGCGTCGTCGCGGCGCCGAAGTCCTGCAGCAGGTAGCTCTGGGCCAGCGTCATGTGCTCCAGCTCATCGAGGCTGACGCTCTCGTGCAGTGCGTGGATCAGGCACTTCGGCTCCTCGCAGCCGATCACCAGCACGACCGCCTTCGGGCTGTTCGCCTGGAGGAGGGTGACCAGGGGGATGGAGCCGCCCTGCCCGGCGTACTGGGTCCTGGTGCCGGGGTACGCCTTCGCCAGCGCCTTCTCCGCGGTGTCGTAGCCGGGCAGGGTGATGTCGGCGAAGAAGCCCCGGCCGAGTTCCTGGGGCGCCGAGACGACGACCTTGGCGCCCCACGGATTGACGGCGGCGCTGTTCAGGAACTCGCTCAGCTTCCCGGCGGCCTTCTCCGGGTCCTCCAGCGGCGCGAGCCGCATGCCGATCCGGGCGGTCACCGTGTCGATGAGCTGGTTGACCGGCTGGTCGTGCGGCGGGAGTTTCGAGGTCAGACCGATGACGTTGATCGAGGGCCTGGTGTACAGCCGGTCGCCCAGCGGGCCGGTGCCCAGCAGCTTCATCCCCTGGACGACCCCGGCGTCGGCGCGGAACGCGTCCTCGCTCGGCTGCACGCCGTCCCACGTGTCGGAGCGGAGCCCCGGCACGGCCACGTTGCCGTCGGCGTCGTGCAGCCGGGCCAGCATGCGGGCCAGCACCATGAAGGCGTCCCCCGCCGGGCCGCCGAACATGCCGCTGTGCCGGGTGCCGTCGACGAGCGTGGTGACCGTGACGTCCACGATGGCGAAGCCCCGCAGTGACTTGGTGAGCGTCGGCTGGCCGAGACCGGTGTTGCCACCGTCCGCGACGATGATGACGTCCGCCTTGAACTTCTCGGGGTGGGCCTGGATGTACGCCTCCAGGGTTCCCCGGCCGGCCTCCTCCTCGCCCTCCAGGACCACGACGAGGTTCACCGGCGGCTTGCCGTCCAGCGCCCGCAGGGTGCCCACGTGCATCATCACCCCGGACTTGTCGTCCGCGGCCCCGCGGCCCTTCAGCCGGTTGTGCTCGTCGATGCTCGGCTTGAAGGCGTCGGGCCACTTGGTCTCGTCGGTCTGCACGACGTCGTAGTGCGCGTACAGCAGGACGGTGGGCGTGTGGGGCCCGGCGTCCGGGCACTGGTAGGTGCCGTGGACGAGCTTGGAGTCGAACTGCTCCCCCGCGCCCCCGCCGCCGATCTCCACCAGGTCGACCTGGGTGAGGCCCGCCTTCTGCAGCAGCTTCTGCGCCGTCGTGGCCGCGTTGTCGAGGTCCGCCTCGTGGGATTTCGGGTCCTTCGTGTCGTAGATCGACCGGATCTTCACCAGCTCGATCAGGTCGTCGGTGATCCCCTTCATCAGACCCTTGACCTTGTCGGGCAGTCCCTGCCCGTCACCGTCCGTGGTGACCGTTCCCATGCTCGCTCCGCCTCCGTCGGCGTGGAAACGACGCGCGGGCGCGCATCGCACGAGTCATGGATAGAGTGCGAACCACCATGGCGCGGCACCGACGTGCACGGACCCTCGGACGGCCACCCGGGCGGAGCAGCAGGCCGCCGGACGGCGCGCCACCGGCGTCCCGGCGGCGATCGCCGAAGCCACCGGCCGACCTGACACCGCCCCCTTCCATCCGGTCCTCTCCAGGAGCCCCCGTGCAGCACGTCACCCTGAACAACGGCGTCCGGATGCCGATCCTCGGCTTCGGCGTCTACCAGATCCCGGCGGACCGGACCGAGCAGGCCGTCTCCGAGGCCCTCGCCGCCGGCTACCGCCTGCTGGACACCGCCGCCGCCTACGGCAACGAGGAAGCCGTCGGCCGCGCCATCGGGAGCAGCGGAATCCCCCGCCGGGAGCTGTTCGTCACCACCAAGCTGTGGATCCAGGACGCCCCCGCCGAGGCCAACGCCCGCCGCGCCTTCGAGACCTCGCTGACCAGGCTCGGCCTGGACCACGTCGACCTGTACCTGATGCACCAGCCGTACGGCGACGTGTACGGCCAGTGGCGCGCCATGGAGGCCGTCAACCGCGAGGGCCTGGCCAAGGCGATCGGCGTCGCCAACTTCTACCCCGACCGGCTCCTCGACCTGGTCCTCAACAACGAGATCACCCCGGCGGTCAACCAGATCGAGACCCACCCCTTCTTCCAGCGCCCCGCCGACCAGGCCCTCATGCGCGAACACGGCGTCCGGCACCAGGCGTGGGGCGGCTTCGCCGAAGGCAGGAACGAGCTGTTCACCAACCCCGTCCTCGCCGGGATCGGCGAGGCGCACGGCAAATCCGTGGCGCAGGTCGTGCTCCGCTGGCTGGTTCAGCGCGGCATCGTGACCATTCCCAAGTCGGTCAACCCCGACCGGATGGCGCAGAACATCGACGTCTTCGACTTCGAACTGGACCACGACCAGATGTCCGCCGTCGCCGCCCTCGACACCGGCACGACGCTGTTCTTCGACCACCGGGATCCCGAGATGGTCGCCTGGCTCAGCCGGCGCCGCCTGGACGGCTGAGCACCGGAGCGGGAGCGCGGCGGCCGGGGCTGTCAGGTATCGGAGTAGCTGAGGTCCCCGATCGTCCAGCTGCTGATGTCCTCGATGGCGATGCGGTACATGCCGCCCGTGTGGGGCAGTGCGAAGTCGCCCTGCAGGATCTTCGCCCGGTGGAGGTGGAGGTGGGTGGGCCGCGCGGGCGGGCCGTCCGCGGGCGGGGCGAAGAGGGCGGCGAACGGCTTCAGGTGATCCGAGGCCTGGAGGACCTCCGCCACCCGTTCCCACCACAGGGCCACCGGTGCGAGTCTGCCGGTGATCACCGCGCCGGGGACCACCACGGTCAAGGCCATCTGGTTGCTGTGCTCGGACTCCACCATCGCGGCGATGTCGACGAGCAGCCCATCAGGGTTCGACATGACTCCCAGGGTAGGGCACGGCCCGGTCCCCGTACGTGTCGCGGGTGAGGCGGTCGCCGACGGCGACGTGTCCCGTTCGGAGTGCGCGAGGGCGCCAGGGCGCAGGGGTGCGCGGCCGGACACGGCGCGCCCAGCGGATTCACGCCGGTGGGAGGCGCCGCCACGGACCGTGCACGTCATGCCAACCATCCTGCCCTCAAAGCGTGTTGGGTCCCTGCCTCGCTCGGGACCGGCGGCCCCGGACGAGGCTTCCCCGAAACCGGAGGCGAAATATCCGCCCGCTGCCCGCCCGGGCCTGCTAGAGTCGTTTTAGTTGCAGTAGTGGTTCCCATGAACTTTGTGTGCGCCTGCTGATGTATTCCGCAGGCGCATTTTTGTTTCCCGGCTCTTCCCCGGGTGGGTGCTCATCGCGGCGACTCGGAGTTCGCGCTGTGCGTGCTCCGGAAAGCCCCTTGAAGGAGATTTTTAATGGCTAATGGCACCGTGAAGTGGTTCAACTCGGAAAAGGGCTTCGGCTTCATCGAGCAGGAGGGTGGCGGCCCGGACGTCTTCGCCCACTACTCGAACATCAACGCCAACGGCTTCCGTGAGCTGCTCGAGGGCCAGAAGGTGGAGTTCGACGTCACTCAGGGCCAGAAGGGCCCGCAGGCCGAGAACATTCGCCCGCTGTAATTCTTCTGCCACGGCACCCGCCTAGCAGCGAGGGGCCCGCACCGCGTACACAATGCCCGGTGCGGGCCCCTCGGCGTTGCCTCAGGCGCGCCCCCGGCCACTGAGCCCGCTGACCAGCACCGCCGCCGGCGGGCACCCCCACGCGAGACGCACAGCGCCGCGTCCGAATCACCCCCCTGCCGTGACATCTCGATTCGAGGTCCTCGCTCCCGCCCATGCCGGCGGGCGCCGACCGCAGGTGGCGTGCCGCACGGTTGCACCGTCCACGCCCCACCCGTCACAGCTCTCGGCCCGTTCCCTTGCGGTCTCCGTCGGCGCACCGCGCCCCGGAGCCTTCCCCGTGACGTGCCGCCCCGAGGAAGGTCTCCCGCATGAACCGCTCCACTCGCTCCTCGTACCAGAACGCCAACTCCCGTTCCAGCCGCGCCCACGGAACCCGCGCCGGTGGCAGCTCCTTCTACGGGGACCGGCCCTCGGGCGGCCGCACCGCCCGTCAGGGTTCCTCCGCCCAGCAGGAGTTCGCGATGCCGGTGAGCACCACCCCGGCGCTCCCGGCCGTCGAAACGTTCGCCGAGCTGGACATGCCCAAGGCCCTGCTCTCCACGCTGACCCGGCAGGGTGTCACGGCGCCGTTCCCGATCCAGGCCGCGACGCTCCCGAACTCGCTGGCCGGACGTGACGTCCTGGGCCGGGGCCGCACCGGTTCCGGCAAGACCATCGCGTTCGGTCTCGCCGTGCTGGCCCGCACCGCCGGCCGGAAGGCCGACCCCCGCCAGCCGCTGGCCCTGGTGCTGGTCCCCACCCGCGAGCTCGCCCAGCAGGTCACCGACGCTCTCACCCCGTTCGCGCACGCGGTACGGCTGCGGATGACGACCGTGGTGGGCGGGACCTCGATCGGCCGCCAGGCCCAGGCGCTGAACCGCGGGGCCGAGGTCGTGGTGGCCACGCCCGGCCGGCTCAAGGACCTGATCCAGCGCGGCGACTGCCGGCTGGACCGGGTCGACATCACGGTGCTCGACGAGGCCGACCAGATGGCCGACATGGGCTTCCTGCCCCAGGTCACCGAACTCCTCGAGCAGGTCGCCGAAGGCGGCCAGACCCTGCTGTTCTCCGCCACGCTGGACCGCAACGTCGACCGCCTGGTGCGGCGCTTCCTGAAGGACCCGGTCACCCACTCCGTGGACCCGTCCGCGGCGACGGTCAGCACCATGGAGCACCACGTGCTGCAGGTGCAGAACTTCGACAAGAACGCCACGATCGCCCACATCGCCTCCCGTGACGGCAGGGTGATCATGTTCATCGACACCAAGCACGGCGCGGACGGCCTGGTCGAGGACCTGCTCGCGAACGGGGTCAAGGCCGCCGCCCTGCACGGCGGCAAGTCCCAGCCCCAGCGCACCCGCACCCTGGAACAGTTCCGCACCGGCCAGGTGACCGCGCTGATCGCCACCAACGTCGCCGCCCGCGGCATCCACGTCGACGGCCTCGACCTCGTCGTCAACCTCGACCCGCCGGGCGACCACAAGGACTACCTGCACCGCGGCGGACGCACCGCCCGGGCCGGCGAGTCCGGCACCGTCGTCACCCTGGTCCTGCCCAACCAGCGCCGCGCGATGGCTCGCATGATGACCACCGCCGGCATCACCCCCGTCACCACCAGGGTCACCGCCGGTGACGAGGAACTCGTCCGGATCACCGGCGCCCGGGTGCCCACCGGCGTGCCCGTCGTGATCCCCGACCCCGTCGTCGAGCGGCCGCGCCGCAGCGCGTCCGCGAGCCGGGGCCGCCGCGGCCGCGGTGGCCCCGCCAACACCGGCGGCAACGCCCGGGCCAACACCGGTGGCAACACCCGGGCCGCCTCCGGCCGCGACAACCAGGGCTCCGCCGACCGGCGCCGGGCACCCCGGCGCGCCGCCCTCTCCGCGTAGCACCCGGCCGGCCCGGCCCGCCGCACCGGCCGGGCCGCCTCCCCCCGGCGCCCGAGGGCGCCACCCG